>SMWF01000117.1 GCA_004357385.1 Gammaproteobacteria bacterium
CAGAGTCGGCAGGTAGGACTGAATCCCTTCCGCCAGCGCCTTGATGCCCATGCACGGCGTACGTAGCTCATGCGCTATGGTGCTGCCGACGGCGGCAACGGCCGCCAACTTCTCCTGGTCGATGATCTCCCGGTTTCTGTTTGCGAGGCTTCCTACCACGAGAATGAAGCCGTAAAGCGGCATCGGTTCCAGGTACACCCTACTGAGTTCGGCCCAATTTGGATCGGCAACCTCCACGAGTACCGAAGCCAGTATCAATAGGGTAGCTATAACCCATAGCGAAGTCGCAATTAGTCCGTCGTTGACGAGCATCATGAAAATGACAAGGGCGACGACGTTTTGAAGCGGCCACACTAGATTTGTTTCGCCAATGGCGTCTGCTCTCGCAGCATTCTGCGCGAGCATGTAACCGAACACGAACGGCAACACATACGTCAGAGCGGCCGGCCAGTACCAGCGCAGCATCCTATCGTGACTATCTCGATACTGGTCGTAGAACAGTAGGGGGACGCACAGAGCACTTCCAAACGCACGAATCCAGAAACTCTCGTAGTCATTTGGGAACAACCTGGTCCATATGAAGTAGTACGAGGTGAGAGAAATGATTGCAGCGACGGCCAGCATGCGCATGTGCCTTCGTGCATACCTCACGCTGTTGTCTGCCGCTTCGCGGATGTGGGAGCGGAGAGTCGCCACTTGACGACTGAAGCTGTAGTTCCATCTGGTGGATCCGGTCATCCCAACAACTCCAGCAACGCCTTCCTCTGCCCTGCGGACATGCGCCTGAAACAACGGATCAGGTCACTCTCCTCGGGTGTGAGATCGCCCCTGAGGAGACGCTCGATCTCAGGGAAGAAAGGCGGCGCGACGGCTCGTTCGAATTGTTGGTCTGGCAGTCCACGTAGTGATTGATCGAGGCGCGCGACGATTTCGGAATTCATGCTCCGCCGATACAATTGGGATGCTTCATATATCCTGTCACGCAGCCCAGGCGGAAGCCGCACCATGAAATTCTCGGTTGGATTCTTCATAGTAGGTACGCACCTCCCCGTGCTCGGGATGAAGCTTACAGTCAGTTGGTGCGCGTGAACAGTAATGTCATATTGATATTGAAGGCCCCGGGATGGATATTTGAGCACTGATAGCGCGTCTCACGTCGAAATTCCACGGACCGCCGCTACGTTGCTGTTGATCCGTGATCGCGATGATTACGTCGAGGTATTCATGGTCGAACGCCCGGGCGCCGGAGACTTTGGCGGTTTGCACGTCTTCCCCGGCGGCAAGGTCGACGCAGCGGACAACACGGTCGAGGCGTACTGTGTCGGCATCGATGACGAAGAGGCGTCCCGCCGACTGGGCGTGCGGTCCGGGGGTATTGCCTACTGGGTCGCCGCGATACGGGAATCTTTTGAGGAGGCGGGCGCGGTCTTGTGCTACCGCAACGGAGTGTTGATAGATACGTCGGAGACGGAAGTCGGTCGAAGATTTGCAGGGTACCGGGATGCGATTCACTCCGGGATGCTAAGCATGGCACAACTGTGTGAGTTGGAGTCTCTGATGCTGGCCACGGACTGCGTACACTATTTCAGCCACTGGATCACGCCTGAGGCGGCGCCGCGCCGCTTCGACACCCGGTTCTTCCTGGCTGAGATGCCGCCAGGTCAAGCGGTGGTGCATCGTCCCGGTGAGCTGGAAGATGGCGTATGGGTGCGGCCTTGCCGGGCCCTGGCGCATGCCGAGCAGGGTCGATGGAAGATGATCTATCCGACCATCACTACCTTGGAGTCACTGGCGGGACATTCATCCGTGTCGAGCATTATTCAAGCGGTCGAGAACGCTGAGCACCTGCCTGAAGTGACCGTGGAGCGCCATCGACAGGGCATGCAGCACGCCCGCTAGGGGAGCGCCTTGATCAGGTTCGAATCGGTCTCGAAGCGGTTCCTCGATGGTGATGTCGAGCGGACCGTGTTGCGTCGCTACAGCTTCGAGGTGAGTGACGGTACCACGGTGTCGCTGGTGGGGCCCAGTGGATCGGGCAAGACTACCGTCCTGAATCTGATCGCGGGACTGGACGTTGCCGATTCGGGCGATGTTCTGGTTGAACTCAACGGTGTGACACTGTCGTTGAAAGGCATGAGTTCAGCGGCACGGGCGCGTTATCGGCGACAATCGATCGGTTACATCTTTCAGTTTTTCAATCTGATACCGACCTTGACGGTGGCTGAGAACGTTCGGTTGCCCTTGGAACTGACTGGCCGGCGTGATCTCGAGGCTGAAGCCTTGTCGCGGCTGGACGCCTTGGGGCTCGCGGGACGCGAGGATTCGTTTCCGGAGCAGTTGTCAGGGGGCGAGCAACAGCGGGTGGCGATCGCCCGCGCGCTGGCACACCGTCCCGCGATCATTCTTGCGGACGAACCCACGGGCAATCTCGATGCAGAAAATGCGGGGCGTGTCGTGGATCTACTCTGTGAGCAGGCGGCGGCGGCGGGGGCCACGCTGGTGCTCGCGACCCACAGCGAGTTTGTCGCCGGCCATGCGCACCAGCGCCTGGACCTGCAACGGTGAGTTTACTGCTGCGTGCGGTGTTGCGGCAGCTGGTCGCCGAGCGTTGGACGACGGTCTCTGTGGTGGTTGGAATCACGCTCGCTGTACTGTCGATCGTCGCCGTCCACCTGCTTGCTGAGGCGGTCAAGTCTCAGTTGGACCGAAGCAGCCCCGGGAGTGCACTGGGTCTTTCCCACATGTTGCATCGGGGGGCGCTCCATGAGAACGACTACTTCGAGTTGCGGGCGCGATGGCGTGTCGGAAGCCTTGCGAGCGTAGAGGCGCTCGTGCCGATACTCGAGGGGCGGGTCACCGCCCGTCGCGATGCCAAGGCGCTCCCGAGACGCCTTCCCATACGCGTAGTCGGATTGGATCCGTTGGCCCTGCCCGGTGCGTCGAGGTCTGCGATTCCCTCGCTCGACGGCGACAGATCGTGGCTGACCGGTAGCGCCGGATGGATCTCGGCCGGCAGCGATCTGGTGGTCGGAGAGTCTCTGGAACTGCCGAACATCGACGGACCCGTTGTGATCATCGCAGAGGTCGAGATTCGATCGACCTTCGATGATCCCGTGCTGCTCGTCGATATTGGTACGGCGCAGAGAATTCTGGATCGCCCTGGCGAGCTTACGCGGATCGGCGTCTTGCGAAGGATCGAAGAGCGGGCCTGGATGCGCGTGGCCGAGCGTTTGTTCCCGGGGCTTGGGGCGCGACGTTACGTAACAGACGCGCCATGGAAGGTATCGGGCTATCAGGTCGAGGTGCTTCAGGACAATGGCCAGAGACTTTTTTCCGGTGCGGTGTTGTTCAATTTGAGTGCCCTCAGCCTGCTCAGTGTGGTGGTTGCCGGATTCCTCATCCATCAAAGCGCGGTGAACTCGATTCGTCAGCGAGAGCGTGTGTTCGATCGCCTGCGCGCATTGGGCATCGATGAGCGCCGATTGGTGCTGCAGGTGGTGTTCGAGGGTTTGATCGTCGCGCTGATCGGATCCGTTTTCGGGTTGGTACTTGGTTGGTGGATCGCCGGTTGGCTCGGGCAACTGGCGTTGGGTGAAACTGCTTCCAGTCTCCTCGACGGTGCCGAAGGAACGGCCATCGCCTGGGCGGCGGGCAAAGCGTTGGTATTCGGTCCGTTGGTCGGCTGCGGCAGCATGTGGGTTGCCTACCGCAGTGTTTTTGGCGGGGTGCGTAAACGCCGCGACGGGTTGCTGGTCGGTTGCCTGATGATGCTTGGGGGCGGGGTGTCGTTCTCGGCGACGGGAGTTGCGGGTGCGTTTCTCGCCATTGCCGCTGCGGCATTGGCCGCAGCGCTGCTGGTGGGTCCGGCGCTGGTGTTCTGGGCGCAGGCGCCGCGTGGCATGGCTACGCTGGTGGGGTTATTGAACCGGCGCAACCTCGCGCACCGTAGCGCGGATGTTCGGGTTGCGTTGGGCGGGTTGGTGATCGCGTTGGCGACGGCGATCGGCATGAGCCTGATGGTGTCCAACTTTCGCGTTGCCTTCGAGGCAATGCTTGATCAACGCCTGAGCGCCGATGCCTATGTCGAATCCCGCGTCGGGTTTACAGAGGCGGAACTGGCGGAACTTCGTTCCATCGTTGGGCCGGACAGCACCATCCGTGTTGAACGGCGCGAGGACGGTTGGATGCGCGCCGCTGGCGCGGGCCGATTAGGTGCGAGCTTCATCTACGATGCCGGAGATGTCGATGCTTTGCGACGCTACGGATTTCCGGGACCATTGCCTGCCGGCGGTATTCTGCTGAATGAGCCGGGTGCACGGCGCCACGGAATAACGCCTGGTGATTTGGTTGAGGTCAGCGGTTCACACGGGACGCTTGAACTGACGGTGGTCGACATCTTTCGCGACTACGGCGCATCGTCCCCCCGGGTGGTTGTTGCGCCGGAAACGGGGGCAGCGCTGTTTGGGACGACGGCGCCCCGCGCCGTTGCAATCGCCGGGCTGGATAGTGAGCACAGCACTGCGCTTTATCGATTCGCCGAGCGGAACGAATGGCGGACCCGGTCCGACGCCGACGTGCGTAGCCTGGCGCTGGCGGTATTCGATCGAACCTTCAGGCTCAGCGATGCGCTGGTGATGCTTGCGGTGGCAGTTGCGGTAGTCGGGCTGTTCAATGCGCTGGTGGCGGTTCGGTTGCGCCGCGCGCATGAATTCCGGCTGTTGCACAGCATGGGTTTCTCGGTCGGCGAGTTTCTGCGGCTGAACCTCTGGCACGCAGGCATGCTTGGTGTGCATGCAGTGCTTGTTGCGCTGCCCCTCGGATTGGGGATTGGCTGGTTGCTGTGTGGAGTGCTCAACCCGCGCGCGTTCGGGTGGAGCATTCCGTTCAGCGTCTCGGCCGAGGCGTTGCTCGTGCCGGCTGCGTTGGGGCTGGCGGGGGCGCTGTTGGCCGGTGCCCTGCCGGGCCTGCGGACCATCATCCGAGGTGACTATCTTGACGCGTGAGTGGCCGGTACGTGCAGCTGTGATGTTACTGCTTATGGGTGGTTGCGGGTGCCAACCGGCTGAATCCGGGGGCGGGTTTGCGGTCACCGGATTGCGGGTGGGTTCGGTTCTCGGGGAGCCGGCGCTTGACGAGGGTTTTGCCCGGGCCCGCGCGCCCGCGCGCCTGATGTTCCCCAGGGACCATGGCCCGCATCCGCGGTATCGCAGTGAATGGTGGTATTTTACAGCGGCGCTTACCGACCCGGCGGGGAACGCATATGGCGCCCAGTTCACCCTGTTTCGTCAGGCCCTGGCGCCGGCGGCCGCCTCGAACAATCCGTGGCAGACGAATCAACTCTACCTTGGCCACCTGGCGGTCACCGATGTTGGTGCGCAGACACATCGTGAGGACCAGCGTCTTGCGCGGGCACACCCGAACCTGGCAGGGGCACAGGACACGCCGTTTCGCGTGTGGATCGATGGCTGGACGCTGGGATCAGAAGGCGATTCATTGTTTCCCATGCGCCTGGATGCGCGAGGTACTCGCGTTACGCTCGATTTGCGATTGGGTGGGGCGGGAACCAAGCCGGCTGTGCTTCAAGGGAATAGGGGGTTGAGCGCAAAGGGGCCGGACAGCGCCTCCTACTACTACACGCTGCCCCGCATCCCGGTGGAGGGCAGCCTTCAGATCGACGATCGACGAGTGAGCGTCACCGGGTTGGGGTGGATCGACCGCGAGTGGAGCACCAGCGTGCTCGGCAAAGGTATCGTTGGCTGGAACTGGTTCGGCCTGCATCTGGACTCGGGCGTGGACATCATGGTGTTCAGTTTGCGCCGCGCCGACGGCGCCCGCGACCCGTTCGATGCCGGGACGTGGATCCACGTCGATGGTACGGTGACGCCGCTTGGACCGGCGGACTTCGAACTGGTCCCGGGGCGTGTCTGGCGAGACACTGCAGGTCGGAATTGGCCGGTCGAATGGTCGTTGGCCTGCACGCACTGCGGTGGCGGGCTGGTGATCGAGGCGGCGCTGGACGACCAGCGTATGGATACGACGTTGGTTTACTGGGAAGGCCTCGTGAACGTGTTCGATACGCACGGGAATTCGCGTGGCAACGGGTACATGGAGCTGACGGGATACTGATGAGCGACCACGATAACGACGCTGATGACTCGTTGCGCTGGGAACGCGTGGCGACTCAATCGGGACCCGATCTGATTCTCTTTAAGACGCGCTTCGACGAGATGCGCAATCCTCGAAATCAACGGGTGATGCGCCGTCTGGTGTTGGAATCCGTCGACTGGGTGAACATGGTTGCACGTACCACGGACGGTAGGCTCGTGATGGTCGAGCAGTTTCGTTTCGGCATTGGCAACACCACCATCGAGACGCCGGGCGGCATGGTCGATTCCGGCGAAGATTCCCTGGCGGCGGCGCAGCGCGAGCTGTTGGAGGAGACCGGATTCGGTGGTGGCGCGTGGAGCTATCTCGGTTCGGTGGAGCCGAACCCCGCGATCCACCCGCACCTGTGTCATCACTGGCTGGCCGAAGGCGTTCATCGCGTTGCCGAGCCACGACCGGGCCAGGGCGAGGCGATCGCCGTTCATGTCATGTCTGAATCTGCGATGCGCGACGCCATCGACTCGGGGCGGTTGCGCCATGCCCTGGCGCTGTCTGCCCTGGCACGGGTCTACACGCTCTGGCCAGCGCGGCCCGCTGCGTCGGAATGATGGACCGGGGAGCTCGCCACGGGGTATAGCAGAGCTTTTCGCGGGCGGCAAAAGATGCCAGACTAATCGCTACGGTCGCTCCCTTCGATGTGCTCGGAATCAGGCATGCCAATACGCGGGAGCAGAACGGTTCGGACGGGAGCATATGAGTCACACGTTCGATGCTGGGGTGTCTAACCAGCACGCGACCTA
The DNA here is from genome assembly GCA_004357385.1 of Gammaproteobacteria bacterium. GTDB lineage: Bacteria > Pseudomonadota > Gammaproteobacteria > Pseudomonadales > Azotimanducaceae > SMWF01. Next base: position 6,906 of record SMWF01000117.1, read on the forward strand.
CGCCAACCTGTTGCGCGAGAATTCGGGCCCGGAAGTCAGCCCGGACCTGGACATCTCTCCGAAAAATGCTCGCATCCTGCTGGTTGATGACAAACCGGAGTTGCTTTCGAGCCTGGCACAGCTGGTCAGCCTGCACGAGTACCCAGTCGTCGAAGCCCTCGGCGGGCGGGCTGCGCTCGACGCGTTGCAAAGCGAGAGCTTCGATGTGGTGCTGCTCGACCTGATCATGCCCGAGGTCAGCGGCCACGACGTGCTGGACTGGGTGGCGGACCATGATATTGGCGCCAAGGTGGTGGTGGTCAGCGGCGATTCGAGCTTTTCCGGCGTCAAGCACGCATTGACGTGTGGCGCTTTCGACTTCGTCAAGAAACCCTTCGAGCCCACCGAACTACTCGCGACGGTGGCGAAAGCGTTGGCCCATCGACGGCTTGAACAGAGCCACGAAGCGATGGAACAGCGTCTTCAGGAATCCGAGGAGCGGCACCGATTCATCGTCAACAACTCTCCGGATCTGATTTACATGTTGGATCGGAATGGCTGTTTCAACTTCATCAACGACCGCATCGAGTCGCTTCTGGGGTACCAGAAAGCGGAGCTGATGGGAAAGCACTATGCCGAACTCGTCTATGAAGAAGATCTCGAAGAGGCGAAGAATCTCTTCAACGAGCGGCGTACCGGGGGTCGCGCAACCCACAATGTCGAGTTGCGGCTGAAGAGTCGGCTGCCGCGCGATGCGGACCGGCCGTTCCAGACCCAGAACGTCTGGATGGAGCTGACCGCGGAGGGGGTGTACAGCGATCCGCAGGAGCGTACGCGGGAGAACTTCATCGGCACCTACGGCACCGCCAGGGATATCTCAGAGCGCAAGGAAGCCCAGCAGGTCATCAACTTCCAGGCTTATCACGACCTGTTGACGCATTTGCCGAACCGCGCCCTGCTTAAGGATCGGTTGAGCCTCGCCATAGCCCAGGCGCGGCGCAGTAAGCGCCGCCTGGCTGTGATGTTTCTCGATCTCGATCGCTTCAAGCTGGTCAACGATACGCTCGGTCACACCATGGGCGATCGTCTGTTGAAGGCGGTTGCGAATCGACTACAGGGGTGTCTGCGGCGCGGCGATACACTGTCGCGGTTCGGTGGCGACGAATTCACGCTGCTGCTGCCGGAGATCCGTACGCGCGACGATGTCGCTGTGATCGCGGGCAAGATCCTCGACAAGCTTGCCACCCCGTTCGTGATCGATACCCACGAGCTGTTCGTGGGCGCCAGCATCGGAATTGCAATGTATCCGGAAGCCGGCGATTCCGTAGAAGCGTTGGTGCAGAGTGCCGACATTGCGATGTACGATGCAAAGAGTCGGGGTAAGAACGCTTACCAGTTCTTCTCTGAGGAGATGAACCAGAAGTTCTCGACCCGGCTATCCCTGGAGCGAGAGTTGCGCAACGCGCTGACGAGCGGCGAGCTGCGTGTGTTCTACCAACCGCAGGTGCGCGTCGACGATGGCCGGATCATTGGCGTGGAGGCATTGGTTCGGTGGCAGCATCCCAAGCGCGGTCTGATCTCGCCGGACGAGTTCCTGCCCGTTGCGGTGGAAACCGGATTGATCACGCAACTCGACGAGTGGGTTCAGGCGCATGCGTTCGCGGAGATCGCAGAATGGCGGCGCGCGGGATACGGCGACGTGCGACTGTCGGTCAATATGACCGCTCACCAGCTCGAACAGGAGGGTTTCCTCGACCGGTTCATCGGCGCAGTGGAGTCCTCGGGCTTGACGCCTGAGTCGATAAAGCTCGAGCTCACCGAAAACACAATCATGCAGGATATTGAGGTGATCGTTCCGAAACTTCAGCGTTTGCGGAAGTGCGGTCTCACGATTGCCATCGATGACTTTGGAACCGGCTACTCGTCACTCAGCTATCTGCAGCAGTTCCCGGTCAACACGCTCAAAATAGACCGCAGCTTCGTTGGCGACATTCGCGCCGACCAAGGCGATGCCAGCATCATCAACGCAATCGTTGCGATGGCCCGTGGGTTGAACCTCGACCTGATTGCGGAAGGCGTCGAGACGAAATCGCAATTGAGATACTTGCGCTCGCAAGGGTGCGAGGAAGTGCAGGGTTTCTATTTCAGCCGGCCGCTGCCGGCTTCGGAATTGAAGCAGCTGCTGCGCAGCCAACCCTATGTCGAACTGATTAAGCGCGGCGAAGAACCCGCCGTTCCCGCCTAGCCCCCCTCACCTGCTGGCCGGAACCGTCGCGCTGGCGTAGTATTGCGCGTTTTCTCCGGTGACCCCCATGACTGGATTCACCACCCGAATCGTACACGCCGATCGGCGCGACGCGATCGAGCACGGATCGTTGCACAAGCCCATTCACGCCAACGTCGCGTACGGGTATGACGATGCGCGCGATCTCGCGGCCGTGTTTCAGGGGCGCCAGAAGGGATATTCGTACGGGCGGCAGATCAATCCCACGGTCGAAGCGTTGGAACGAAAGATCAGCCAAATGGAATCGAGCCTCTCGACCGTCTGCTTTGGTACGGGTATGGGGGCGATTGGCACGATGCTGTTCTCGCTGCTCCGGGCCGGGGACCACTTCGTTTCGTCGAGCTTCCTGTTCGGCAACACCAACAGCCTGTTCAACAGCTTCGCGGCTCATGGCGTGGATGTCAGCTTCGTCGACGCGACGCGCGTGGAGGCCGTGGCCGATGCAATTCGCCCGGAAACATGCCTCGTATTCGTCGAAACCATTGCCAATCCGCGTACCCAGGTCGCCGCGCTGGACGCCATCGGCGAGCTGTGCCGCGAACGCGGTCTGTTGTACGTGGTCGACAACACGATGACCTCGCCGTACCTGTTCCAGCCGCGTGAGGTGGGTGCGGGGCTGGTGGTCAACAGCTTGACCAAGTACATCGGTGGGCACGGCAACGTGCTTGGGGGTGCAATCACCGAGACGGGCGAGTTCGATTGGCGCGGGTTCGCCAACATCTACGACGACTACCGGAGTTCGGATCCCGCGCTGTGGGGCATCACGCAGATCAAGAAGAAGGGTCTGCGAGATTTTGGTGCAAGCCTTGGCCCGGAGGCGGCGCATCACATCGCGGTAGGGGCGGAAACGCTCGCGTTGCGCATGGAACGACAGTGCGCCAACACCCGTGCCCTGTGTGATTTCATGGATGCGCATCCGGGCGTGCGCGAGGTGTATTTTCCGGGCCTTGCCGGGCATCCCGAATACGACCTGGCCCAACGTTTGTTTCGCCACCCTGGCGCGTTGTTCAGCTTCGAACTGGCGGACCAGATGGATGTATTCGAGTTCCTCAACCGCCTCCAGACCGTCATTAAGTCGAGCAACCTCGGCGACAACCGCACGCTGGCGATTCCAGTGGCGCATACGATTTACTACGAAATGGGGGCGGAGCGCCGGGCGAGCATGGGAATCGATGATTCACTCATACGTATTTCCGTCGGCATCGAGGAGCCGGAGGATTTGCTCAGTGATTTTGAACAGGCACTGATCGAGGGTAGGTGATGGGGGGTCGGCTCAAAGACAAAGTTGCGATGATCACCGGTGGCGCGGGTGGCATAGGCCGCGCGGCCGGACGGTTGTTCGTTGCCGAGGGCGCCCAGGTGCTATTGGCGGACCTAGAGGAAGATGCCCTGGGTGAGGCGGTCGCAGACATCGGCAGCAACCAGGTGAGCCATTGCGTGACGGATGTTACCGATCCGGGGGCCAACCAACGCATGGTGGCGCTTGCCGAAGAACGCTACGGCGGAGTGGACATCCTGCTGGCCAACGCGGGTACCGAAGGTCAGGTGAAGCCGATCACCGAGTACGATGTCGAGGTCTTTGATCGAGTCATCGCGGTCAACGTGCGCGGTGTGTGGCTGGGATTGCAGGCGGCTATTCCAGCGCTGCAGAAGCGGGGCGGTGGCAGCATCGTCATTACGTCGTCTACCGCCGGATTGCGCGGAGCACCCGGCATGTCACCCTACATCACCAGCAAACATGCGGTGATCGGCATGATGCGCTCGGCAGCTCTTGAGTGCGCGCCGCTGGGGATTCGGGTCAACACGGTCAACCCTTCTCCGGTAGAGACGCGCATGATGCGCAGCCTCGAAGAAGGCATGGCGCCGGGTGCGGGCGAGGCGGCTCATGAAATGATCAAGTCGCGCATTCCGCTACAGCGCTATGGGGAACCGGATGACATCGCCACGCTGATGTTGTTCCTGGCGAGTGATGAAAGCAGCTTCATCACGGGGTCTGTCTACATGGCTGATGGAGGTATGACGGCCTGATGCGCGACGCATTGATGAACACCGACCTTGCGCTACCCAATCGTCGCACGGGCAAAGTACGTGATATCTATGACGTTGATCTCGGCGCAGAATCGGGTCTATTGATCGTTGCGACAGACCGGATCTCGGCCTTCGATGTCGTACTTCGCAACGGCCTGCCGGGCAAAGGCATCGTGCTCACGCAGATCTCCCGGTTCTGGTTCGACTTCTTCGGTGACTCGGTCGAGCATCATCTGTTGTCCACGGACGTTGCCGATGTACCCGGGTTAAGCGACGTGGAGCGTGAGGCGCTGGCGGGGCGGATCATGCTGTGTCGGAAAACTGAGGTCGTGCCAATCGAATGCATCGCGCGCGGCTACATCGCTGGTAGCGGTTGGAAGGACTATCAGCGCGACGGCAAGGTCTGCGGCATCGAGCTCCCAAAGGGGTTACGCAACGGCGATCGTCTCGAGAAGCCGCTGTTCACGCCGTCCACCAAGGCCGAGTCGGGTCATGACGAGAACATCAGCGTAGCCGAAGGGGCTGCGCTGGTCGGTGAGGAACTGATGAGTTGGCTGGGCGCAACGACCTTGTCACTGTACTCGAGGGCGCGCGAATACGCGCTGCAGCGCGGCATCATTCTGGCCGACACGAAGTTCGAGTTCGGGCTGATTGTTGGTCGGAGCACGCCGCTGCTGATCGACGAGATTTTCACGCCGGACAGTTCCCGATTCTGGCCAGCCGATCTGTGGGCACCGGGGGGTGAACAGCCAAGCTTCGACAAACAATTTGTCCGCAACTATCTCGAAACACTGGTTGCGGATGGGGGCTGGGACAAGACACCGCCCGGACCGGTGCTGCCGGATGACGTGGTAGTGGATTCACTCGAGCGATATCTTGAAGCCTACACCCGCCTGACGGGTCTCGAGTTGGATCTCGACGCCTGGTGAGGGTTTCCTACAGCGCACCTCGATGCTACGCCAGATCCAGTGTTTCCTTAAAGCCTGACGGCTCGTGGGGGCCGATGATCAGTTGCTCCAGTACACCCGTACCGGTGCGGGTGCCCTGTGCATCGGTGAGCGTCGACGTGCCGAAGGCCTGGATGTGCAAGTTGCCTGGATCGCCGGGCGCCATGTCCGCCAGGGCAAATTGGTCGAAGCCCACTTCAAGTTCGCCGTGATACAAACCGTGGCCCCACTCCGGATGGCCATAGCCCAGACCTTTCATGTAGAAGTGCCACTGGGGTCTGAATTCCAGTGTTGATACGTTATCCGCGTCGTCGGTCATCTCGATACGAGCGGTTGCGGCGTGTCGAGTTCCAGGCGTGAACGTCAGCTCACTGCGCACCTGGCTCATTACCTGGGCTTCGCCCCCCAGCTCAGCGATCGCTCCGCTGGTGTTCCAGGGTTTTCCGTGGGCATCGTCGTTAAGGTGATAGAACGTTGCACAGTCGTCGAAGTTGAATGGGGCCCAGAGCCAGTAAAACTGATTCGCGCCCGCATACGGGTTCGTCTGGGGATCGCCCAGCCCGACGGCCCGGATGCCCCAGGATCGATCGCGGGTGCCCAGCATCTGCGCCGCGTCGAATCGCTTCCCGTCCAACTCCAGCCAGCCCTGATAGGTGCCGTTCTGGGTCATTCGGGTGGAGTCCATGGACATCATGGATCCAGTTCGACGGGTGAAGCGTGGCTCTTCGAGCGCAGCCACCCGGGCGTTGAAGCGCAAGTCGGCTTTAATGCCGTGTGCCGCGCTGTCGACGAGTAGCCGCAGCACCTGGAGCGGTTCGATGACCTCAACTTCAATAGGCCCAACGCGCGTATCGAGGCGCTCCATTGCCAGCAATCTGGAGGCGTGCAGATTGTGCTGAATTCCGTCGTGAACGATACAGAACGAAGCGTCGATGACATTGAGGTGTGGGTAAACGCCGAGCGCTGCGGCGAAGAACAGACTTCCGTCCGGCAGATAGCCGTTGAAGAAATAGCGGTCGTAGAAATTCCGGTGACTTCCCGAATAAGCGATCGGCTCTGGCGTCTGGTGGATGGGATAGTCGTCGGCCTTTGTTAACATGACCTGCTTCTCGTGCGGGGCGCCTGAGGTTAGCCAAGATAGCGGGTACGCTCAACTCATGAATTGGGCAGAATACAAACAAGCATGCGATCAGCCGGACGTCGTGTCCCGCTGGATGTTGGAGCAGACCTGTGAACTGCTTGACGCGAAAAATGCAGATCTGAGCGATGCCTTGAGGAGCGTGTTGCGCAACGGGAGGCCGTTGCCGAAACCAGCGGACCATCGCGGCGCTGCAGCGACGGAAATGTTCCGGATCGAGCTGGATGCCACCGCTGCACATCGTATCTGCAACTGCGTGACCGCGGCAGTTGCGGACCAGATCGAGACCAGCGGAACTCGTGGGCGCGGACTTGGCGGGTTCGTTGAAGCGTGGCGGGAGTATGCTGAGTCGAGACTTAGATCAATGAAAAACGCATAAGGAGGATAGCGGTGAGCGAAGCAACGCAGGTCGTCATGAGTCTGATCGAGGCATTCAATGCCAACGATCTGGATGCGATTACCGACCACTTCACGGATACGTCCGTATACCACAACATACCCATGGAGGCGGTAACTGGCGCCGCCGCCATACGAGAAGCATTGAACGGCTTCCTTGGGATGTCCACGGCGATCGACTGGGTGCTCGTGCACATCGCCGAAGGAGAAGACGGGGCAGTCCTCACGGAGCGCGTGGATCGGTTCGAAATCAATGGCAAGTGGCTCGAACTGCCGGTTATGGGCACGTTCGAAGTCAGCGGCGGCAAGATCCAGGCCTGGCGTGACTACTTCGACTTGAACCAATTTCAGTCGCAGTTGGCCTGACCATGGCGCGGCGGGAAATTGAGAGCGAAGTCGCTGGCAACGTCTGGAAGGTGGAAGTCGCCGAAGGTGATACCGTTGCTGCGGGAGAGGTGCTGCTGATACTCGAATCGATGAAGATGGAAATACCTCTGGAGAGCCCGGAATCCGGACGCGTGGCTGAACTCCGCGTCGCCCCGGAGGACAGCGTGGATGAGGGGCAGGTGCTGGTCGTGCTCGAAACCTGAACCGCTCGCGTCACGTTATGGCTCGTTGAAACGTCTTTAGGTATCCACTCACATTGAGGAGCCAGTGCACCCGGTCACCGCCCATCGCGATCGATTGATCGGATTTGCCTACCGAATGCTCGGCAGCGTCGCCGATGCCGAGGACGTAATTCAGGATGCCTACCAGCGCGTTCACGACCAAGCCGAGGTGAAGCTCTCGAGCGCGTACCTGATGCGGGTGGTTTCCAATCTCTGTGTCGACCGATTGCGCGCGGAACAGGTGCGGCGTCGTGAGTATTCCGGCCCATGGCTGCCGGAACCGTTGCTGGACCCATCGACGCCAGCAGACGTCGCACAGCTCAGCGAAGATCTGAGCTTTGGCTTTCTGCTGCTGCTGGAGCGGTTGTCGCCCGCTGAGCGGGTGGTGTTCGTGCTACGGGAAGCCTTCGACTATTCTTTTGCGGACATCGCTGAACTGCTTGATCTCAGCGTCGAAGCATGCCGCCAGCGTTTCAGCCGGGCGCGGCGCCGTTTCGCCGGCACAGAACTGCCGGCGCATGAACCCGTGGCGGAACAGAAGGCGATGCTCGAGCGGCTGGTGATGCTGGTTTCGGAAGGCCGCGTCGAAGGCCTGGTCGAGATGTTGAGCGACGATGCACTGCTGATCAGCGATGGGGGTGGCCTGGTCAGCGCGGCAGTTCGGCCCGTTGCGGATCGCCAGCGGATCGCACGTGTGTTGGTCCACATCGCGGGCCGAGCGCTCCAGGAGGGTGGTCTCGACTATCGATTCGTCAACGTAAATGGCGGTTGGGGGCTGATCGTGCAGCAGAGCGGTGCGCCCCATTCATGCATCACCCTGGAGAGTCGCGACGGCCTGGTACGACGCGTCTACATCGTCAGAAACCCCGACAAGATACGACCGATCGGTTCGATCTGACCGCGGGTTCTCGGCTTTTGTCTGCTTCCGGGGCGTATGTCACACTGCGGGGCTCGTGCGGAATTCGGGACGTTCAATGGGCAGTTGGGATAGCGAAGTAGAGGAGCTCAAGCGACGGGAGAACCTGGCGCGCGTCCAGGGTGGCAAGGCCGGCATCGCGAAGCAGCATGCGCGGGGCCGGCTCACGATTCGCGAACGAATTGATGCGTTTCTCGATCCGGGCAGCTTCCAGGAGCATGGCAAAGCAACCGCGATCCCCGATTACGACGCCAACGATGAACTCATCGGCTTCGTACCTGCGAACTACGTGGTTGGGCTGGGCATGGTCGCCGGACGACGGGTGGCGGTTGGGGGCGAAGATTTTACGCTGAAGGGTGGGTCGCCCAATTCGGCCGGGCTGCGTAAAAGTGTGTATGCCGAGCATATGGCGGTGAACTATCGTGTCCCACTGGTGCGGATGCTGGAAGGCGGCGGCGGCAGTGTGAAAGGGACCGGGCGACGCGGCGGAACGGTTGGCGAACCGATCCACACCGAGCCCCGTTTCAAGATCATTTGCGATGCGATGGGCCAGGTCCCCGTTGCGTCCGCCGCGCTTGGCGCCGTGGCCGGATTCCCAGCCGGTCGACTGGTGGCTTCACATTTCGCGGTCATGACGCGCCATACGTCGCAGGTGCTGATCGGCGGGCCAGCGCTGGTGGAACGCGCCCTCGGGGTACGCATGACCAAGGAGGAACTCGGCGGGGCGCAGGTACATGCCAGCAGCGGTATCGTGGACAACATTGCGGAAGACGAGTACGACGCATTCGCGCAGATTCGATGCTTTCTGAGCTATCTGCCGAGCAACATATGGCAACGTGCGCCGCGCGTCGGCAATGAGGACGCGCCGGGGCGAACCGAGGAGGAACTGCTGTCGATCGTGCCGCGAGACTCCAATGCCCCGTTCGACATGCGGAGAATCGTCGAACTGGTCATGGATCGCGATTCCGTGTTCGAAATGGGTGCACTCTACGGCCCAAGCCAGATCTGCGCGCTGGCGCGCCTCAATGGACAGCCGGTAGGCGTCTTGGCGAATGACTGCACTGTCTATGCCGGCGCGATGACCGCGGAAGCGGCGCAGAAATACCGGCGGTTCGTCGAGACGTGCGATATGTTCCATCTTCCCGTCGTCAACTTCGTTGACCAGCCTGGTTTCATGATTGGACCGGAAGCGGAACGCAACGGCACCATCCGCTACGGCATGGCGGCCGTGGCCGCGGCGGTTCAGGCGTCTGTACCGTGGGCGTCGATTCAGGTCCACAAGGGCTTTGGCGTGGCCACAGCAGCACACTATGGCAGTGACGCGTACGTGCTGGCCTGGCCATCCGTCGAGTCCGGGGCGTTGCCCGTGGAGGGCGGCGTCGCAGTTGCGTTTCACCGGGAGATTGCCGCTGCGGAGGATCCCGAGGCGAAACGCAACGAACTCGAGAATCAACTCAAGGATGCGCGCTCACCGTTTCCCCGAGCCGAATCGTTCGCGGTCAACGAACTGATCGACCCGAGGGAGACGCGGCCAGCGCTGTGTGACTGGATCGAGTGGATTCAGCCGAAGCTGGAGGATCTGACCGGTCCGGTCACTTTTCCGATTCGACCCTAGGATCCTCTGATCTCAGCCGCGTGAACGCTTGATCAGCGGCTCTCTGGCTGGGTTCGAGTCGATGGATTCCTGTAGAATCGCGCGTTCTCGAATCTGACACTGATCGGAGTAATTGATATGAGCATCGATTTCCAGGGCAAAGTGGCCGTCGTTACCGGCGCGGGTGGCGGGCTTGGCCGCTGCCATGCACTCGAGTTGGCGAAACGCGGTGCCAGGGTGGTCGTCAACGATCTAGGCGGCTCCATGGATGGGACCGGTGGTTCCTCGGAAGCAGCCGTGGTGGTGGTCGATGAGATCAAAGCAGCGGGTGGCGAAGCGATCGCCAACGGAGGATCGGTGTCGGATCCGCAAGGTGCCAAGAGCATGGTCGAGGATGCCATGGAAGCCTGGGGACGCGTGGATATCCTGATCAACAATGCCGGCATCCTGCGCGACAAGAGCTTTACCAAAATCACGGTCGAGGACTTTCAGGCGGTCCTTGACGTGCATCTAATGGGCGCTATGTACTGCACCAAGGAAGTCTGGCCGATCATGCGTGAGCAGAACTTCGGTCGAATCATCATGACGACCTCACCGTCCGGTCTTTACGGTAATTTCGGACAGACCAACTACGGTGCGGCCAAGATGGCGCTCGTTGGGTTCATGAATACGCTGAAGATCGAAGGCGCCAAGAACAATATCCACACCAACGCGGTTGCACCCGTGGCGGCGACGCGCATGACGGAGAGCTTGATGCCGGAAGAAGCCCTCAAGCGGCTTGGTCCGGAGTTGGTGACGCCGGCGGTGATCTTTCTGTGCAGCGAGGATGCGCCCAACGGTGTAATCCTGCAGGCTGCGGGCGGTCGTTACTCCGTCGCGTGCGTGGTCGAGAATGAGGGGATCGATCTCGGTGCCGATGCGACCGTAGAAGACATTGCAGATAACTACGACGCCATCGTGGATCTGAGCGGCGCAAAGCCGCGCAACATGCTGCAACTTGCACAGCAGTAGCGGCGCAAGTACGTTGCCATGGCGGCGATAGTGCTCACGTTGACGCTGACTGTGATCGTCGCCGGGGTCGCCTGGCTGATCCTCGGTAGCAGGCTGAACCTGCATGCGGATGCGCGTCAGAATGACCTGCTCAATCTGCTGAGCTACGCGGGCGTCGCGCTGGTACCGATTTTTGTGATCGTGTTTTTTGCCATGGAGCGACTTTGACCGTGGACCTCGGCATTGACGTCGATGCCATCAAGGGGTTTCTCGATCCTGCAGAAGGCGCTCGGCTGAACGCACTCGCGGCGGAAGTGGGTCGCCTGGGGCCCTGCCTGGAAATCGGCAGCTACTGTGGCAAATCGACGGTGTATCTGGGCGAGGCGTGCCGACGAGTGGGCTCGATACTCTATGCGCTGGATCACCACCGCGGCTCCGAGGAGCACCAGTTGGGGGAGGAGTACCACGATCCGGACTTGTACGATGCCCAGGGCGCCCAGATGGATTCGTTCGGGGCATTCCGACAGACTATGGACCGCGCCGGGCTCAATGATGTCGTGGTGCCCCTGGTGGCTGCCTCCGGGGTTGTCGCGCGTGCTTGGAGCACCCCATTGGCGATGGTGTTCATCGACGGCGGACACAGCCGTGAAGCGGCTTTGACGGACTACCGGAGTTGGGCGCCGCACGTCATACCGGGGGGAATTCTTGCGATTCACGACATCTTCGAAGATCCGGATGCCGGTGGGCAGGCGCCCTACGAAACCTATCGGCTGGCGCTGGCGTCAGGGCTGTTCGAGGCGCGCGAGATGACCGGAACCCTCGGAGTTCTCGAACGCAGGCGGTAATCGGACCTCGGTAAACAATCGGTTCGCTCGCGTGTGTTGTGCCAGCGCGTCGCCGGCAAGCAGTACCGCGCCGGCGGTCCAGGTGGGCCGTTCCTCGGGCCACAACACCTGATCGCGCAAGGCATATCCGGTCCACCAGGAACCGTCTGCCGCCCGGTAGTCGTGCAGCCAGCTGAATACCTCGGTGGCGCGTTGGGTCTCGCCGGCTGCGGTCAAAGCCAGGGTCAACTCACAGGTTTCGGCAACGGTCACCCACGGTTCCTCGGCCACACAGCGACAGCCCATGCCTTTTTCGACGAACCGGTCCCACTGGGCACGCAGCCGTCGCCGCGCCGCTTCGCCCTCCAGAACCCCCGTCAGGACGGGATAGAACCAATCCATCGAGTAACGGGACTTGCTCGGCCAGGTGCGGTCGAAGCGCTCCGGCTTATTGCGAATCGCGTCGCCGAGCCGCTCGCGTATCAGCAACCATCCACGGGGATCCTTGCCCAGCACTACACAGATGTTCGCCATGCATTCCAGACTCTTGTAGATCGAGCTGCAGCCGGTGATGAGCGCGTCCTTGTTGATGCCCGTGCGGGTATCCAACGCCCAGTACACTTCCCCGTGTGGGGTCTGAAGGTCGGCAATGAATTCCATCGCCGCGCGAGCCACCGGCCACATGTCCTGAAGAAACATGGTATCGGGGTTGATCAGGTAGTGGTGCCAGATTCCGGTCGCAACGTAAGCGACAAAGTTGGTTTCCGCGCGCGTTCCGTCCACTACTGCGCCATCCTTGTAGGCGGCCAACCACGAACCGTCCCGGCGTTGTTGCTCGGCCAGCCAGTAGAACGCCCGCTGCGCCTGCTGGTGAAGGCCACCGATGCTCAAACCCATGGCGGCTTCGACGTGGTCCCAGGGATCGAGGGTGCCGTCCTCGTACCATGGAATGCCACCATCGTGACACTGCACGGCGGCGATGTAGTCGACCGTAGCGCCGAAGTACTCCTTCGGGAACAGGCCTTTGGACACGTAGAGCTGGGTCACGTGAGTCCCCGCACGAAGTACATCACGATGCTCTTGCCGAACCAGGGGTTGAGCAGCCTGTCCAGCCAGCGGGTCAAGCGTGGTCGGCTCATCAGATCCCACACCAGTAGCCGGTGATAGAGCCGGACGGGAGCCGCGTTTTCGTTGCCCCAGAACAAACACCGCAACCACCAGTACGGAACGTGCAAGGCGTGGGCACCGTGCGTGGCGTAATGCACCATATCGACGTGCTCCGCGGCGTCCTTGAGTTGTTTGCGTCGAAAGATCCGAACGTGGCCTCCTTCGACTTCGTGATAGGCGTCGGACAACTTCCAGCAGATCCATTCGGGGGCGAATCTGGGAACACTGAGCGCTAACAACCCACCGGGCTTGAGAACTCGCTGAATTTCACGGAGCACCGCCTGGTAGTTGTGGATGTGTTCCAGGACTTCGGAGCAGATGACCCGATCAAAGCTCGCATCGGCAAAGGGCAAGGTCAATCCGCTGCCGACGATGAAATCTAGGGATTTCCCCGCTGCGTTCGGATCTTCGAAGTCACTGAAGCGACCCCGGGCAATGTCGATGTCGCCCCGCCTCAAGTCCAGGCCGATCACTTGAACATCGGCGTGCAGGTACGCAGTAATTGCATGCCGGCCTTCTCCGCAGCCCAGGTCCAGAACACGCTGGCCGGTGTTCAGCGGTAGGCGGTGCAGATCCACGGTCTCGAGGCTCATGCGGCCATGACCTCAGCGTACAACTGCGTCATCTGCCGCGCGGCTTGCTCCCAGCTGAAGTATTCGCCAATGCGCTGTCGGCCACGCCGGGCGAAGTCGTTGCGCAAATCCGGATTGTCGAGCAGCATCGCCACGGCGTCTGCCAGCGCGTGGGGGTCCTTTGCCGGAACCACAACGCCGGCGTCGCCGACGACCTCCGGGAGCGCGCCGCCGTCGCTGGATACCACCGGCACGCCACAAGCCATCGCTTCACCGGCGGGCAAACCGAACCCTTCGTATTCCGATGGGACGATTGCGATCGCCGATTGCGCGTACAGTTCGCGAATCTCTCGGGTGCTGAGTTGATGGCGAAACTGCACGGCATGGGTCAATCCAAGGGAGCCGATCAGGCGCTCTGTGGGCCCACCCTTCTTGGGACGCCCGATGATCACCAGCGTCAATTGCGGGCGTGTCCGGCGAAGTTCCGCGAAGGCGCGAATCAGGTGCCGAGTTCCCTTTAACGGCTGGTCCGCGCTGGCGGTTGATATCAGTTGCGATGGGTTGCGATCCACACCCTGGATCGGGTAGAAATCGGCGCCATCGATGCCGTTGTAGACGACGCTCAAGCGCGCCTGGTCGATGCCGAAGGCGGTGCTGATGTCCGCCCGGGAGCGTTCGCTTACGGTGACCACGTGCTTGAGCTTGCGCGCCACGCGGGTCTGCATGCCGAGGAAGGAATGCCAGCGACGAATCAGCAGCCGTGACTGCCAATCGGGGGCGTTGGCGAGCGCGATGTCGCGATCCCAGGTGATGGGATGATGAATCGTCGTGAGCAGCGCATAGCCCAGTCGTTGCAGCCGCAGCAGGCCGTAAGCGAGGCATTGATTGTCGTGCAGTACGTCATAGCGTGGCCGGTGACGTTTCAGGTACGCCACCAGACGCCGGCCGAAGCTGTAAGGTTCGGCAAAACCTCCGGTGAGCATCGAGAAATATTCAGTCAGGTCCGCCACGGATCCGAAGTGGCGTGGCCGCAGCGCGCTCACATGGCTGGAATGCTCGAACAGGTTCAGACCGGGCAGTTTGATCAGACCGACTCGAGGGTCGAGTTCGGGATAGGGCTCGCCCGAGATGACATCGACCTGGTGGCCGAGTTCCACCAGGCTTTTCGACAGGTACTTCAGATAAACGCCTTGACCTCCGCTGAACGGATTGCTCCGGTAGCCCAGCAGGCAGATTCGCAGCGGTGCGATGTGGTCATCCGTAGGGCCCCCGGTTGTCCGGGCAGCCTGAAGCGCAGTCATGTTCAGCGTCACGTCAACGTAATTGGTCTTATGCGCTTGGTGGCGCGGATGCAATGAAAAACGCCGGTCCGCGGCAAACCTCGATTTGGCACTTCAGGCGGGCGAACGGCGGATTCTACGGACTGCGGGCATGCTTTGGTAGCCCGCGGAGAGCAGCGGTCAGATTATCCCTTGCGTGAGAACGCGACCTTGGGGGGCGCCACGTCGGTCGAACGGCGTTGGTAGTTGGTGTCTCCGTCCGGTCGCAGGCGACGCTCAGGACCGTAGCTGGGCTCGCAGTGCTGCTCGGCGTAGACATGGCTGAACAGGTTTGCAATCCACAGCTGACCTTCCTGAGTTTTGCGCAGGTACCGAAGGCCCTCGGAGATGTAGGGTCTCACGCGCTCGAAAAAGAACGAGGGATATTCGGCGCGCAGCTCGCCTGCGTTAGCGTAGCCAAGGCGCTCGGCTTCACCGGTCTCGCTGAACTCGGTGTAGAGACGCGACAACTTCTGAATGTATTGAGGGTCGGCCATCTGACCGATCAGGTCGGCGGCCCTTACCAGGCCGGCATAGTCGCCAACGCGTTGGTAGAACGCGTCGGTCGGGACTGGAAACCGGGTCATCTCGATGTTGTGAATCAACACGCCGGCGTCTATGGCGTGTTCCGTGGCAAAGCGTTCCTTGACGAACAGGCAACTCCGGGTCACATGGTAGGGCGCCATGTACGCATCAGTTGCGCCGGGGGGCGGGATCGCCGTGTCACCGAACTCGTTGACGATGTAGCGTCCGCCGCGGTCGCCCTTGAGGATGCCGCGCACGAATCCGATGTCGTGATACAACATGGCCAGGAGCGAGTGAATCCAGTCCTCGGCGCCGACGTCCCCTTGGGACATCAAGCGTCCCCAGAGGATGGCCTGGCCGACGTCGGTCACCATGATGGTGTGGTTGATGTCGTGATAGGAGCAGTCCGAATTGGTGAGCGCTTCCAGCGCCATGCGTGCGCTCTGCTCGAACACGCTGGACTGGTTCGATTCCGCGCTGGGATACGCCTTGTTGAAGGTGGACACCAACTCGGCAACGAAGGCGTCGATCACCGTCAGAGTCGGACTGAACATGTTCCTGCAAGCACCTCCTTTGGCTGGAGGCAGTGTAGGGGAGCGAACCGCGTCACAACGTGCACCGTGGCACATTTGGGGTTTTTCACGCGACGCACTGGCGCGTGTCGTGGGGCCCGGATGGGTTACGACGCTCATGTGACAGAGCCGACTAACATGAATAGAATACATGTTCATTCCTGTGTACATTAGGTGTGCTCATGATAAGCCTGGAGCTTCGGCACCTACGCACGCTGGCGGCGTTGCGGGAAACTGGAAGTCTGGTAGAGGCCGCGGAACGGGTGTTTCTCACCCAGTCGGCCCTGTCCCATCAGATCAAGGATCTCGAGGACCGGCTCGGCGGCCCCCTGTTCGTCCGCAAGACCCGTCCCGTAAGGTTTACCTCGACCGGTACCCGGCTACTTCGGCTGGCCGACGAAGTGCTGCCCCTGGTACACGGGGCGCAACACGACCTCGAGCGTCTCGCCGGCGGACAATCGGGGCGCCTGTTCATGGCAATTGAATGCCACAGTTGCTTCGAATGGTTGCTACCGGCCATCAACCGCTACCGAGAGTCCTGGCCGGACGTCGAGCTGGACATTTCCAGCGGTTTCAATTTCGCGCCGCTACCGGCTCTTGCGCGTGGCGATCTGGACCTGGTGATCACCTCTGACCCGGTGACGTCCCTGGATCTGACCTATCACCCGTTGTTCAGTTATGAGGCACAGCTTGCGCTCAGCGTCGAGCATCCCCTGCTGGAGCGCGAGTGGCTCGAGCCCGTTGATCTTGCCGATGAGGTGCTGATCTGCTATCCGGTGGACCGCGCCCGGCTGGACGTGTTCAGCGGATTTCTCGATCCGGCCGGCGTCGAACCGGCGCGCGTCCGCAGCGCGGAACTGACGCCGATGATGATCCAGCTGGTCGCCAGCGGCCGCGGGGTGGCCTGCCTGCCGAACTGGGCGTTGAACGAGTATCTGGAGAAAGATTACATTGCGGTCCGATCGCTGGGCGAGGATGGGCTGTGGCCGACCTTGTACGCCGCGGTTCGCCGTGGAGAACAGGATGCGCCGTTCATCACCGGATTCGTCGAGACGGCCATAGAGACGTGTTTCGAGAGCCTGGTGGGGATCGTTCCGGCTCTGCCGGAGGACGACTGACGCGATATTGTGCGGCGCTGCGGAACCGTTACGGAACCGTTACGGAACCAACACGCTATGCGTCCAACCTTCGTTGGAGGCTTCGTACAGAACGCGTTCGTGCACCCGTTCTCCGCTCAACTTCAATCGCTCGATGCGGCGGGGTTCGATGCGGTATCCGGTCGCGCCCGCCGGCGCAACCAGGTCGTTGGGCAGGGTGTCGCGTACCTCCTCATAGAGTGTCAGCAGCGCCTCCCGGGAATCAAGTACGGTGCTCTGGGGTGCTCGAGTCTCATAGAGCCAATCCATGACCTTCGGAATCTCCGGGCGCAGGTTCCAGCCGGCGCGAACGGTCTCGGGGTCGATTGCCGCCAAGCCGGCCTGCAACCGATACTGCACCCCGATGCTGGCGAGATAGATGAGGACACCGACGGTATCACTGGCTTCGATCTGGTGATGTTTCGGACTGCTGGCGTTGATGAAGATACCGATACCGGGATCCAGGTCTCGAAGCACCAGTACCCGCGCCTCGGGTAAGCCATCTGGCGCGACGGTTGCCAAAACGCACAATGACGCCCAGGGGTCCGCGTGTCGCTGGGCCTCTTCCCGGTCTGCGCTCAATAGGACGAGCGGGTCGGCGATGCCTCGGGGTTCGGCGGGGATAGTCACATCTTGACGTACGTGCCGGTGCGCGCCGGGTCGCGGAGTTCTTCCGGCGCGTTCAGCTGATGGCGTTTGGCAATCTGGTACAGGAGGCCGTGACCGGTTCCGGACAGTGAGTCCCGGATAACCTGGTCTGGATCGACGGCTTCCGCTCGAGCGAGCAACCGTTCGAAGGTGAACAGAAAGTTGTTGGTATGCCGGGCGCGCACGTCTGTGCCGTAGAACAGCGCGAAACGGCTGGCTTCGTCGTCCAGCATGATGTGTGTTTCGAGCAACCTGCGGGTGAACACTTCCGGGTCGTTCTGACCTAGACGCGAAAACAGCTCACTTTGCTCCTCCTGAGTCACGTGTCCGTCGGCGGCCGCGCTCTGGCTTGAGATAAACAGCAGACCCGTGGTGGTGCCCAGCTGAGCGCGCACGTTCTGAGCAATGGTCAAAAATGTTTGCTGGCGCGCGTGCACTTCCGATTCAGCCAGTTTTTCGGATTGAATGACCGATTGCTCCGCACTGCGCTCAATCTCGTGCAACTGGGAACTCAGCGCCTCGGTGTTCCGTTCCAGTTCACGCTGCTGAATGAAATAACCGATCACCAGCCAGAGAAACGCCAGCGGCGCGAACGCGCCTTCGAGAAAATTACCTAACTCGTCCGCCGGCAGGACGGTAAACGCGTTCCAGCCGACGGTGACCCGAATGTAGAAATAACCCAGCAACAACCACGCGAGGGTCACGACCAGCCCGAACCAGGTACGCCAATCGAGGCTGGAGAGCCGGCTCACGAGCGGAACAGCTGGTGGTTTTTGCTTGGCGGAAACCTGTTCAGGGATCGAGTCGCGCATCGCCGATAACGTTCAGCTAAGCTGTTGGCGCCGGGGTTTCCGGTTCGTCCGCTGGCTCAGCGGCTGTATCAGCGGGTGCAGCCACAGCGCCGGTTCCGTCGTCCGCACCGGCGCCGTTCAGATTGCGGCGGATCTCGGCAACGTCCCGCTGTATCTCACTGACGCGGAAGATCACGTCGGGTAGCTGGTCCGATATCCGCCAGATGAGGTAGGCGACGGCGGCCAACAGCAGAAAGGAGATGAAGTCTATCATGGTGCTCCCTTATGGCGATTAACTGGGTAATGCGAAAGATACGTATAACGGGCCGCGCCCGGCTAGTCCAGAGTACCCGTCAATGACTTTCCTGGGAACTCTCGATCCCGTTGCCCGTCGGGACGAAGGGCAAGCCGACTTCCTTCTGCCGGAACGGTAGTAGCGCATCGGGTTGTTTGGTGAGCAGACCTAGGTCGAGGGCGCGTTTCGCCAGTCCATTGTCAGGCTCCCGTTGTGGTATCGAGCGTTTTCGGGGAGCGGAAGACGATCAGTTCTCCGGAGCCCGGTGTGATGTCCGCCCAGCGGCCCGGAATGTCGATGGCGGCGATTCCGAAGGTCGGAAAGTCGTCGATCAGGGGCCTGTCCAGCAGAGTGTTGGCAAACTCGGTGACACCCGGATTGTGGCCGATCACAGCCGCGCTGGGGCAGTGGTCGGGTAGTGCGTGAACGCTGGCGAGTAATTGTGGAGGGGAGGCGAGGTACAGGTCCCTGCTGCATTCGAGGGCATCGTGGTCGAGACCGCAGGCATCCAAGAGGTACCCGGCGGTGCGCCGTGTGCGCAGCGCATCACTCGCGAGAATACGCTCGGGCGGCAGGTTCTGGGCAGCGAGCCAGGCGGCCATCAGGGGCCCATCCCGACGGCCGCGGCCATTGAGATCCCGGTCGTGGTCTCCCACCGATGCGCCGCTCCAGGACGATTTCGCATGTCGAATGATCCAGAGGCGTGGCATGTGCGTTATGCCATCCTGTTCGCACGTCGCAGCCTGGGAGGGTACGGTCCTGGTCGGCGGTCTACACTCACCGGAGGTCAATCCCAGATGGCGAAGAACTCGTCGAATGCCTGGAACTGGCCGCCGCTGGCCGACGACGGGACGATGATCGGGGTTTTCACGCCGGCGTCGAACCACGCCTCGATTCCGTCCCGGACCTGCGTGGCCGTACCGAACAATGTCGTGTCGGCCAGCCAGCGGTCCGACAGACAGTCGCTGACCTGGTCGGTATCACCCCGTTCCAGAGCGGCTTCGACGGCCTGCATTTCTTCTTCGTAACCCGCCTCCTTCCAGTAGTTGCGATAGTTCGGAAGCATGGCGTAACTCGTCAACGTCCGGCGATTGACCGCCTTGGCGGCTTCGACGTCGTCACTGATGCAGGTGGGAATCATGTCGCCGATAAAGAAATCGTCGTTCTGGCGAGCCGACTCGGACAAGACCGACAGGGATTCGCCCATGTGCGAGCGCGCGCCGTTGGCGAACACCATGCCCTGAGCGATCTCTTCCGACAGGCCGATCATCTTTTTGCGCAAGGTGGCCAGCACGATCGGCGGCAACTCGCCGGCGCGCGGTACGGCCTTCAACCCGTCGACGAAGTCGCGCGTGTCCGACAGCGGCTTCCCGGTTTTAATTCCCAGGCGATCGAGCACCGGTGCATGGCTGACGCCCACGCCGAAGCGGAAACGCCCGCCGGATACCTCGTGAATGAACGAGGCGGTCTGGGCGAAGTCGGTCACCTGGCGGGTGTAAATGGGCGTGATGCTGGTGCCGAAGTGGACCCGTTCGGTGACCAGTGCCAGCGCCTCGCACAGGGCCAGGCCGTCGCCCAGACTTGGACAGTAGATTCCAGGAAAGCCGCGCGTCTCGATGTCGCGGGCCAGGTCGAGGGTGGCCTGCCGGCGACCCGGGATCGCGGCCAGGCTCAGCGCAGGAAGGCGCGAGGTGCTCATACGGTTCTCTCCAATGCGTGGTTCCGGGGATCGGCGGTTCGCGACGCAGCCGCAACGTCACGTGCTGCGCCGTCAAGGTTGAACGAATTACAGGTTCCCATCAAGGTGCCTCACCCCAGACGATGGCGGGAAACGAGCCGGCGCGTGTGGCGGCGGTGCTGGGCGAGATAGCGGTCGTTGACGAATAACTTCACCAGCACGATGCCCGCCAGGAACCCCCCGATATGCGCCCAGAATGCCACCCCGCCCGCTGAATTCTGGGTCAAGGCGGGTAACGCGCCGAGCAGCTGCAGCAGAAACCAGTAGCCCAGCATGAACACCGCCGGTATCGCCACGGTGGTCATGTAGAAGCCGAGAAAGATGAACGTGTTGACGCGTATCCGGGGAAACAGGAATGCATAGGCGCCCATGACGCCGCCGATGGCTCCCGATGCGCCGACCATCGGCGTGATGCTCGAAGGATCGGTCACGATCTGGGCAAATGCGGCGGCCAGACCGCAAATCAGATAGAACACCGCGAACCGCAGGCGGCCCATGACGTCCTCGACGTTGTCTCCGAATACCCACAGGAACCACATGTTGCCCAGGATGTGAAACCATCCGCCGTGCATGAACATGGAGGTGATTGCGGCGCTCGGGTGGCTGTTTCCGTCAATCACGCATACCAGGTCGCGGCTGATCTGAACGTGCGTGCCAGGCTCGGCGATGCCGAGCAGGTGTGCTGGAATCAGGCCGAACTGGCAGACTGACGTCCCCAGGGCGCGATCCGCGCCCAGCCCCTGAACGAATATCCAGATGGCCGCATTTATCGCGATGATCGCCGCGGTCACGAGCGGCAAACGCAGCGTCTGATTTTCATCGCTCAGGGGGAACATCTGACCAAGGCCGGTACCGCTGTTAACCTCGCAGACACAACCTGACGTTCTGCTCACATAGGGTCAAGACGGGTGGTAATGCTGGTACAGGCGCGCGGTCTTGGCCATTCGGTGGGGCAGCGAACCTTATTCGACAACATCGATCTCACGATTGCCCAGGGCGATCGGATCGGCCTCGTTGGCCACAATGGGTGCGGCAAGTCGACCCTGCTCGGTCTCTTGGGCGGTGATCAGGAGCCTGACACCGGCGAGTTGATCCGCCGGCGTGGGCTAAGGCTCGGCAGGGTCGAACAATTTCTGCCAACGCCGGTCGCGCGGCTGACCGCGGCGCAGGCGGTGGCGGCCAGTGCCGACTCGCGTGTGGAATCCGATATCGACTCGGGGGTGGATTCGGGGGTAGAAGAGTGGCGGATTGAGGCGCTGCTGAGCGCGCTCGGTTTCAGCCTGGCGGAAATGGCCTACCGCGCGGGTGATCTCAGTGGTGGTCAGCAGAATCGCATCATGTTTGCTCGTGCGCTGATCACGGATCCGGAACTGGTGCTCCTGGACGAGCCGACCAACCATCTTGATCTCGCCACCCTGCGGGTGTTCGAAGACTACCTCCTCGGCCTGCGCATCGGCTACCTGGTGGTATCACACGACAGAGCGTTTCTGGATGCCGTTGCCGACCACACGGTATTCCTGCGGGATCAGCGTTTGTATCGCTTCGACCTGCCGTACAGCGCGGCGCGGCAGGCACTGAACGAAGCCGATGCAGCGGCCGTGCGCAGTCGGCAAAGCGAAGATCGCAAAATCGACGGATTGCGCTCCAGCGCTAAACGGCTCGCGGTCTGGGGCAAGGTTTACGACAACGAAAAACTGTCGCGCCGGGCCCGGAACATTGAGCGCCGCGCCGCCCGCCTGGAGGCCGAACGGACGTTTGTCAGCCGAGGCTCGGGGCTCGATCTCGACCTCGCGTTCGGAGCGATGCGTGCCAAGGAGGTCTTGCGGGTCGAATCCATGGATGTCGTGGTCGCCAAGTCGATGTTGTTCAGTGTAGATCAGCTGCTGATCAGACCTGGTGAACGCGTCGCGTTGCTCGGGGCGAACGGTTCCGGAAAGTCGACATTCATCCGAGCCCTGGTCAATCACTTTCGCGGCGAGACGGCCCACGATTCGATTCGTTTCAGTCCCCAGGTTGCGCTTGGTTATTACGACCAGGAACTGGACGAAGCCGCGG
Source organism: Gammaproteobacteria bacterium (assembly GCA_004357385.1). Classification (GTDB taxonomy): domain Bacteria; phylum Pseudomonadota; class Gammaproteobacteria; order Pseudomonadales; family Azotimanducaceae; genus SMWF01. Next base: position 29,428 of record SMWF01000117.1, read on the forward strand.
CCGAAATGAGTCTCATAGAGTTTGTCAGCCGGCGTGCCAATAGTGACGAGGAATTGGCGAAGAACCGCTTGATCGGTGCCGGCTTTCCCTATTCGGAGCACGGCAAAAGCGTGCTCGACATGAGTGGCGGCGAGCGTGCCCGGGCACTGTTCGTTGTCCTGTCGCTGACCCGACCGAACTTTCTGATTCTGGATGAACCGACCAACCACCTCGACGTCGACGGTAAGGAACAGCTCGAAGTGCAGCTTCTGGAAAGCGGCGCGGCGCTGCTGGTAACCGCCCACGATCGCCGCTTTCTCGACACGGTCGCGCAACGCTTCTTGTGTATCGACAAAGGAGTCATGCGGGAGGTGCCCGATCCGGGCGAGTTCTATTTGGCGCCTGAGCCCCGGCATGATAAGCCCGCCAGTGGACCGCCCCATATTGGGCAGGTGAGTGAGGATGTGCTGACCCGGATCGCCGAGTTGGAAGACAAGCTGGACCAGGATCGCGCGCGCAAACCGAAGTTCCAGAAACCCGCGTTGCAGCACGAGTGGCAGATCCGACTGGAGAGGCTGTATCGACGACTGGACGACGACTAGCGTGTCGGGCCGGGCGGGACCGATTCCGCATATGCGTGCGGCTAATCGATCTCGTTGAGATCGTCCCAGTTCACCCAACGGCGCGGGCGCTTGAGCATCGAGCGGCGAATCCGCGGGTAGTCGACCACGTCCAACGGATTGCGCTCGCCACCGACCAGGTAGTGGCAATCCTCGGCGAAGCTGTTGCGCAGGTTGTGCGCCGGGGATGGCACCGGCAGGCCGATGAAGTCGCCCGGTCCGACCTCGCACTCCAGATCTCCGATCTCGGCGATCGCCCGGCCTTCCAGGATATAGATGAATTCCTCATCCGCGGAGTGGCTGTGAAACTGCGTGCTGTCGTGGCCCGGCGGAAGACGGATGAGATGAATACCGATCCGCTCCAGTCCAGCGGCGGTGCCGAGACCTCGGGTCATCCGGACCGCACGTCGGTTGAACTGGTGTAGGTGTTGTTGTTCCGGGAGCGCTTTGATCTCTGCGGCCCGAATCAGGTGCGGCCTGCTCGTCTTGCTCATTGCGCGAGAATTTCGTCGAGCGCGACGAGCAGACGTGCGTTCTGTTCGGGCGTGCCAATGCTGATTCGCAACTTGTCGTCAAGGCGCGGCGTTTCGAAGTGACGTACCAATATTCCGCGGCTGCGTAATTCGGCCGCGGTTCCGCTGGCGGAAGTCGACGAATCGTCGGGCATGGTCGCGAGCAGGAAATTTGCCTGGGAATGAGGCATGGCGAAACCTCGTTTCAGCAGCGAATCGCGCAGTTCGCGACGCTCGCTACGGACCCTGCGCCAGGTTTGCTCGGCGTACTCGAGATCTTCAAAGGCAGCGCAGCCAAGTCGTTGAGCGATTGTGTTCACGTTGTAGCTGTCACGGGTCTTGGTCAGCATCGGTTCGATCAGTTCCGCCGAACCGATCAGATAGCCGAAGCGAAGACCCGCCATCGAGTAACCCTTTGACAAGGTACGCAGAATCAACACGTTGTCGAAGGCGCGCATCATGTTCATCGTGTCGTAGCGCTGCGCCGCGTCGACGAAGTCGACGTAGGCTTCGTCGATCAGCAGTACCCCGGAAAACTCGTTCGCGACGCGCGACAGCGTATCCACACTCGCAAGCACGCCGGTCGGCGTGTGCGGATTCACAATGCAGGCGAGTCGAGCGCCGGCGTCGTTCAGCGCCTGGGCGAAGTTGCGCGGCACTGTCCAGTCCTCCAACAGAGGGACGGCAAGCACTGAGCAACCCTGAATCGCAGCGAGGACCTCGTACAGGGAATAGCTGGGATCGGTTGTGGCGAAAGTCGAACCCGGATCGAGAAAGGTGGTGAAGGCGAGCCGTAGTGCTTCATCGCCGCCGTTGGTGACCAGCAGGTTTTCCATGTCCACGCCGTGGCGCTCCGCAGCGAGCGCGCGAAACTGGTCGGCGGTCGGTTGCGGATAGAGGTTCAGCGTGGCGACGTCGAAGGAAGCCAGTGCCGCGGCCACCGCGGGTCCGGGAGGGTAGGGGTTCTCGTTGGTGTTCAGCTTGATAGCATCGCCGTCCCGGGGTTGCTCGCCCCAGGTGTAGCCCTGCATGTCGCGGATGATGTCCCGTTCGTAGCTCATGCTGAAGCGGGCTCGTTGGAGGTGGCCTGCTCCGGCGCCCGGGCCGGGCCCAGAAGCTGCGCCAGCCAGCGACTCGAGGGGCTCGCCTCGAGCGCCATCTTCGCGGTCATCGTCAACGGAATCGAAAGTAGCATCCCCATGGGTCCGAGCACCCATCCCCAGAATACCAGTGACAGGAACACCACGAGGGTCGACAGGCCCAGGCCCCGACCCATGAAACGGGTCTCGACGATGGTGCCCATGACGATGTTCAGCACGAGGTAACCGATCATTACCAGGACAGCGGCGAAGGGGCCGAGCTGGACGAGGGCGAGCAGCACCGGGGGAACTGCCGCAATGATCGAACCGATGGTTGGCACGAAGTTCAGCATGAACGTCAGCAGTCCCCACAACAGGGGAAAATCTACCCCCAGCAGCGCCAATCCGGAAGCGGCGAGAATTCCGGTGATCGCGCTGATCGTCGTCTTGATCGCCACGTAGCGGTTCACGGTGTCACCGAAGCTGGCGAACCGATCGAATCCCGGTGCTGGTTCCTGAATGGCGCGGCGCAGCTTTCCCGGAAAGCTTGCGACTTCCGAGAGGATGAAGATGATCGTCAGCAGAATGAGAAAACCGTTGCTTAGGACGCCACCCAGACTACTCAACGCATTGCGTACGATGTCCAGGGCCACTGCCGGGTCGAAGTAGGAAAGCAGCGCGGCTGTCGACAGCTCGACGCCGAAGGATTCGGCATAGGGGGTCAACCAGGTCAGCAGATCCGCGGTAATCGATGTCAGGCGTTCTTTGTAGAACGGTAACTGACTGCCGAAACCGTTGACGGACTGGGCTATCAGGGCGCCGATGGCGATCAGTAGCACGACCATCGCCAGCATCACCAGCGCAATGGCCAGCGCTCCGGGAACCTTGCGATGTTTCAACCAGGCAACCGGGGCTTCGGCGATCGTCGCGATGAACACCGCCAGCAGGAATGGCACCAGGATCGGCGCAGCAGAGCGCAAGCCGGCAATCACAATGACGAAGGCGGCCAGCACGATCATCGACCGGGATGCCGCGCCAAACCCCTGCCGCGTGGAATCACTCATTGCAGGCGCCGATGCGTGAGGCTTGGCAGCGAGCGACGTATCTCGGCAACGACGTCAGGATCGAGCGTGGCGATGCTGACCCCATCACCCTCCCCGCCGCACTCGGCGACTATGCGTCCCCAGGGATCCACGATCATGGCATGGCCGTAGGACGTGCGGGTGCGATGATGATGCCCCCACTGGGCCGGTGCCAGCAGGTAGCACTGACACTCGATGGCGCGGGCCCGAAGCAAAACGTGCCAGTGGTCGCGTCCCGTGCTTGCGGTAAACGCCGATGGAACGGTGAGCACCGTAGCCCCCTGTTCGACCAGGCGCCGGTACACCTCGGGAAATCTGAGGTCGTAGCATACGCTCAGGCCCAGCAGACCGAACGGTGTGGGGGTCACCTGGAGCGTGTCGCCGGGTAGGGTCCGATCAGACTCCATCAGCCGAGTTCCATCGGCGAGATCGACGTCGAAGAGGTGGATCTTCCGATAGCAGGAGATCACTTCGCCGTCTCGGTCGAGGTGTACACAGGTGTTGAACGATTTCTCCGGGTCGCTGCTCTGCTCGTGAAAACCGCCGAGAATCAGGTGACACTGATGTTTGCGGGCAAGCGCCTGGCAGTGGGCCAGAATGGCGCCCCCCTCCGGCAGTGGTTCAACGATTCCGCGCTTCTCGCGTTCCGGACCGATGAACGCGAATGCCTCTGGTAGCGCGATCAGCGCAGCACCTTGGTCCGCAGCCTCCGCCGTGAGGCGATCCACCGCCGCAAGATTGGCCGCGACGTCGGGCGTAGCATTCATCTGCACGACCGCGGCGACCATTGGCTGGTGTTCAGGCATCGGCCAACGATTTCTGATCGGCGAGTCGGGTGAGGCCTTCGTCGGTCAACCGGAAGGTGGTCCATCCGGACATTGGTACCGCGCCGAGGCTCTCGTAGAAGGCGATTGAGGGTGAATTCCAATCCAGCACCGACCACTCCATGCGTGCATATTTGCGTGTGCGTGCGATCCGCGCCAGCTCGATCAGCAGTGCCTTGCCAATGCCCAACCCACGGTGTTCCGGATCGACGAACAGGTCCTCCAGATATAGACCTGGACGCCCGCGCCAAGTGGAGAAGTTCCGGAAGAACAGCGCGAATCCGACCGCCGTATCGTCGTGTTCGGCGATCAGTGCCTCGGCCGCGGGTCGATCGCTGAACAGCTGGCGATCGACGTCCTCGGTGCGGATCTGCACCTCGTGTTCGAGTTTCTCGTATATCGCCAATGCCCGGATCAGCGTAACGATCAGTTCGCTGTCGCCAGCCTCAGCCGGTCGGATGCTGATCGTGCCTGGCATTCGGTCTCCGGGATCTGCTCTCGGCTACAGTCTATCAGCCTGTCGAGAAAGTCCGTCCATTAACTTTCTCAGTTGCGTTCGCCACCGCTCGCTCATTACAGTTCAGGTTGGCTGCATACCACGGTGTAGCCGATGAACTGCTCGATGGCCGGCAGGTTGAACGCGTCGTCCTCGGAAACGAAACTGATCGAGATGCCGGTCGCGCCAGCGCGCCCGGTGCGTCCGATCCGATGCACATAGTCTTCGGGATCTTCCGGCAGATCGTAGTTGACGACGTGACTGACGTCGTCAACGTGAATGCCGCGCCCGGCGACATCGGTTGCGACCAGCACCCGCACTTTGCCCTGCTTGAATCGGTCCAGGGTCGTCAGACGTTTTCGTTGTGGAACTTCGCCCGACAACATCTCGCATGAAACACCCTTGCGACGCAGATAGTCGTGCACGTTCCGCGTCTGGTCGCGACGGTTGGCGAATACCATGACCCGGCCCACGTCTTTTTGGACCACCAGTTGGTGCAGCACCTTTGACTTCTCGTTAGCGGCGACCAGCCAGAACTTCTGCTCGACCGTGTCCACGGCAACGTTCTCCGGTCGTATCGCGACGTGGTGTGGCTGCAGGGTCCACTGGCTCGCCAGACGCATCACGTCTTCGTTGAACGTGGCGCTGAAGAACAGAGTCTGACGCTGTCTCTTGTGCGGGGTCTTGTAGACGATCCGACGCACGTCGGGGATGAAACCCATGTCGAGCATCCGATCTGCTTCATCGATGACCAGCACGTCGACCCGGCGTAAATCAATCACTCGCCGATCCATGAAATCGAGGAGCCGGCCGGGCGTGGCGACGAGGATATCGACGCCTTGGCTCAGGCGCTCGCGTTGGCGGTTCATGTCCATGCCACCGACTACGTTGATGACGCGGCTGTCGAGATGCTTGGCTAGGTCATGGCCATCATGTTCGATCTGGATGGCGAGCTCGCGGGTGGGGGCCAGAATCAGCGCGCGCGGCGACCCCGGTGGGTTCGCACCCTGGGAAGGAAACTCGTACTGGCGGGCCAGAATGGTGATCAGAAAGGCAGCGGTTTTACCGGTCCCGGTCTGGGCCTGCCCGGTGACGTCGTAGTCCGCCAGGCTGAAAGGCAGCACCTCGCTCTGGATTGGCGTGCAGTGCTCAAAGCCCAGGTCGGCGATCGCGTGCATCAGTGGTAAGGGCAGGGCAAAATCGTGGAACCGGCTGCGGCCGGGCTCCTCCGGAACCTGAAACTGACTCAAATCCCAATCCGGCATCAGGGTGCGGACCTCCGTTCGTCTATGATCTGTTCGGCTGCGGCGAGCCGAACACACAAGGTGAAAACTTCCATCGCTGCCTCGATCTCAAGCGTATCGGGGAATGTCGGGGCGATGCGAATGTTGCGATCCTCGGGATCACGGCCATAGGGAAACGTGGCACCGGCCGGAGTCAGCGCAACGCCCACCTCGGCTGCCAGGCCGATGATCCGCCGCGCCAGCCCGGGGCGGGTATCGATCGAGACAAAGTAGCCGCCACGTGGCCGTGTCCAGCAGGCGATGTCCAATCCCGATAGCTCTTGGTCGAGATGATCCTGTACGGCGTCGAATTTACCACGAATGAGGTTGGCGTGCGCCTGCATGTGAGTTTCGAGTCGGCCGCGGAGAAAACGAGCGTGGCGCAACTGATTGACCTTGTCATGGCCGACGGTCATCGCGCGCAGCCGCTCTTCGATGACTAGGAGCAGTGTTTCGGACCCGCCGAGAAAGCCTAATCCGGCACCCGCGAAGGTTATCTTCGAGGTCGAGGCGAACATTGCGATATGAGCGGCGGTTCCCTGGACCTGTGCGAACCCGAGGATATTGGCCAGCGGTGTTCGCGGAAATTCGAAATCGTGGACGGCGTAAGCGTTGTCCCAGACCACCAGGAAATTACGACCCGCGCGATTGGGCAGGCCTGCAATCGCTTCGACCGTGCGCTCGGCGTAGATGCAGCCGGTAGGATTGGAGTACTTCGGTACGCACCAGATCCCCTTGATCATCGGGTCTTCGGTGAGCAGCAACTCGATGGCCTGGATGTCCGGACCGGAATCGGTCATCGGTACGTTGACCATTTCGATACCGACCTGTTCGCAAATGGTGAAGTGACGGTCGTAGCCCGGTACGGGTGCCAGCATCCGGACAGGCGTTCCCGAGCGCGTGGCTTCGTCGCTCCAGCTGCTGTCGGGCCCCCACAGGCCGTCGCGCAGCGCAGTCTCGATGACCAGGTACATGAGGCTCAGGCTCGAGTTGCCACCGGCGATCACTTGTTCGGGTTCGAGATCCAGAATTTCGCCGCCGAGTGCCCGCGCCTCCGGGATGCCGCGTAAGCCTGCTCCTCTCAAACCTCCGTAGTTGCGTGTGTCGGTTCCATCGGATGCACCGAAATCTCCCGCCAGGATTCCGTCGAGTCCGTTGGACAGGTCGAGCTGGTCGGGTCCCGGTTTGCCCCGGGTGAGATCGAGGTTCAATCCGGCGCCGCGAAGCTGGTCGAGACGTGCGGTGAGTTGGTCACGCAGACTTTCGAGTTCCGCGGGCGCGAGTTCCGCGAGTCGGGTCCGAGTCATTTCAGTACCAGACCGGTCAATTCAGGCATGCCGAGCATCAGATTGAGATTCTGGACCGCCGCACCGGACGCACCCTTTCCTAAGTTGTCGAACCGGGCAGCGATCAGTGTCTGATCCGCATCGCCAAATACCATCAGGTCTAACCGGTTGGTGTCGTTGGCTCCGATCGGCGATAGAAAGCCGTCATCCAGTGCATCGATCGCGCCCAGCGGGGCAACGTCGATGCAAGGTTCGGCTTGATAGCGCTCGGCAAGCAGTGCGTGAATGTCGGCGGAGTTCGCCTGGCGAGCAAGCTGGTCCGGATTGAGCGGCAGGTACACCACCATCCCCTTGTAGTGGTTCCCCACGACCGGAGTAAACAATGGCGGGTTTGTGAGGCCGGCGAAGTGGGTCATCTCGGGTAAATGTTTGTGATTCTGGTTGAGGCTGTAGCCCCGTGGGGTTGCCAGTGATGGAGTTCGATCTGCGCACCGGTGGGCATCGATCATGGCCCGGCCGCCGCCGGAGTAGCCGGACACGGCAAAGCTTACGAGTCGCGCATCGGGCGCGAGCACCCCAGCTGCTATCAGAGGTTTGGTCGCGAGAATGAAGCCGGTCGCATAGCAGCCCGGATTGGACACCCGAGGGGAGGTCTGGATGCGCTGTCGTTGGTGTGCATCCAGCTCCGGCAGACCATAGATCCAGTTCGGGGCGACCCGATGGGCGGTGCTGGCGTCCAGAACTTTGGTTCGCGGGTTGTCGAGCAGCGCGATGGCTTCAAACGCCGCCTTGTCGGGGAGGCACAGGATGACCAGATCCGCCTCGTTCAGGAGCGTGCGACGCGCCTCGGAGTCTTTGCGATCTGCGTCGGCAATGCACAGCAATTCGATGTCACAGCGGCCGCTGAGACGCGAGGCGATCTCCAGACCGGTGGTGCCGGCCTGGCCGTCGATGAATACGCGCAGCACATGGGTGCCCGTAAAAAAAAAGCGACGTATTCTAATGCACTACCGCAGGGTTCTGAAAGCACCGCGAATGTCTGCCACCAGCTCGTCCGGCGCCTCCATCGCCGCAAAATGCCCGCCTCGGGCGGGTTCGAACCAATGCACGAGGTTGTACTGACGTTCGACCCAGACGCGCGGTGGCAGGTACAGCTCGCCGGGAAACATTGAAACTGAGGTTGGTACTTCCACCCTTTCCGGGGCGGCCGGGTCGTCGCCGTAGCGCCGGTTCTCGAAGTAGAGTCGTGCGGCGGAGGTGGCTGTGCCGGTAAACCAGTAGACGCTGATGTTCGTCAATATCTCGTCCCTGCTGATTACCGATTCGTGATCACCACTGTGTTGAGACCAGCCGTGGAATTTCTCGACGATCCATGCCGCAAGGCCAGCGGGTGAATCGTTAAGTGAATAGCCCAGCGTCTGCGGTTTGGTGCCTTGAATGTGTTGATAGCCCACTTCGTTGCGCATGCGCTCCCGCTGGTCCGTGAGCCGGCGGGCTTCAACGTCAGTTACACCGGCCATGGCATCGCCGTTTCCGGGCGGGCCGGAGAATACGAGATTCAGATGAATTCCAGCGACGTGGTCGGGATCGAGCGCGGCTAACCAGGTAGTCACCGCTGACCCCCAGTCGCCACCTTGGGCAAAGTATCGCGGGTAACCGAGGTTTACCATCAGTTTCGCAAACAGCGCCGCGCAGGCGCGCGCGTGAAACCCAGGCTTGCGAGGCGCGGCGGAGAAACCATAACCGGGAATCGATGGGCAGATCACGTGAAAGGCATCCCCGGGTTCGCCACCGTGGCGTTCGGGCTGCGTCAACGGTTCGATGATTTTGACGAATTCAGTGATGGATCCCGGCCAGCCATGGGTAATCAGCAGTGGCTGCGCGTCGTGATGGCTGGAGCGCTGGTGAATGAAATGCAGGCGGCTTTGATCCAGTTCGATAGTGAACTGATCGAAGGCGTTCAGTCGCTGTTCCGCGGCGCGCCAGTCGAACTCCTGTGCCCAATACCGGCAGAGGTTGCGGAGGTAGCCCACCGGCGTGCCGTAGATCCAATCGTCGCCCACCTGGTCCGGCCAGCGTGTGGCCTCCAGGCGGCGTCTGAGATCTTCGATTTCTGCGTCGTCGATCTGAATCTGGAAGCGCGCCGCAGTCATTGACCTATCTTCCGCCAGCAGTAGCGAATACTACCGTACAGAACGGCGAGAGTAGCCAGGGGCACCAATAGGGTCTTCAGCACGTAGATTACGATCAGGTTGATCACCACATTGATTGCGTTCTCGATCTGTCGCTGGAGACGATCCAGGCGACGGTTGAGGTCGAACGATTCCTTCTGCGCCTCGATGAAACTGTCTAGTTGCTCTAGCAACCCGCCTGAATCGCGCCGGTAAATACCTTCCCGGGCGTCGGGCGCTTCGATTGCGGCCTGCGTTGCGGACAGGTAGTCGATTGCATCGTGTTCGCGATCATCGAGGTACTGGCTGCCGATGAGGCTCATGGAGAAGCCGGCGGCAACGACCGCGAAGCGCAGGGTCAGCAGCAGGGTGGTGGCACGGAACACGAACGCGCGCGCCGCGACTGGGATGATCGATGGCTTCCAGCACAGTAGTACGCTGGCCGCCGCCGCGGCGGTCGTGACAATATTGAGCAGGTTGGTTGTCAGAATCTCACCGATCAGAAGTTGCATTGTCAGTGACAATGCGGCCAGCAGGACGACCCACGAAAATTTTTCCACGAGGTCGTTGAGGGGGTCGAGGATCTCGCCGGCGGTGAGCACAATGCCTACGCCGGCCGGTTGGAGGGCGATTTCGGTTCCCTGCGCAACCGAAATCAAGCCGTTCAACGTGCGCGCGATGGCGTAGCTGATCAGCGTCGTTTCGAGTGCTTGTTCGGTTTCGATGCGCGAACGTGCATCCAGAGTTCCGGTCCAGGAAAGCCCAACCAGTATCGTCAGGGCAACGCTCGCCAGAATTGGCTTGGCGAGGGTTCCGTAGGAGTTCTGCATGGATCGGTGGCGTTCAGCCCGTACTCATGCCGTGAGGTCGCGTTGATTCTGGAACAGCGTCTCGAGCTTTTCCGTGATGACGTTTTTGATGTTGGTCAGATCGAGGTGTGAATGCATGTCGAGGGTCGCCAGCTTGATGCGGTGCAGGTGCAGCACCGGCCAGGTTCGTTCGAATCCACGCAGGTCGCCCTTCGCGAGTACCGGCAGAAACGGGTCCTCCTCCGGACGGTTGTCCATCAGCTTGCGCATCCCAGGTTCGAACGGGACACGACGTTGTCGGAGATTTCGGTTTTTATCCACGTTGGCAAGGTGCAAACCGACCTTGCCGATCAATTCGCCGGGGATGATGTACAACCCCGTCGTGGCGATTGCATCGGCGGGGATACCGTTGAATGTGTCATAAAACGCGCCAGGGTCTGGAAGAATGACCATCTTGCGGTGGTGCTCTTCGGAAATGAAAATGTTGTAGGTGCTGTAGAGCTGTTTGACCGACGGGGAATAGACGCAGAGCGTGGATTCGAATTGCATGACGAAGTTACTGGCCGAGTCCATGTCGATGCTATCTTCGACATCCCAGGCAAGATCCAGGTTTTCGGGTGCGGCGACCATGCCTGTTCCTCGTCTTTAGCGTATTGTACGGCAGTTCCGGACAAGCCATCAGCCCAGGGTTGGAATGGCTGGATCAGTTGGCACTTACCTGCCTGCACCTGAAGCTTCGCGATTGCGAAGCATGCAGTTCAGAGCCGTGACATCACCACCCGCCAAGCCAAGGATCTCCCTGACGCTGGTCAGCAGGGGTTGATTCGGCCAACCGGCGTCCCTCATCCGATGCATGAACTGCAGGCTGCGAAGGCCATCGAACCAGTCCAGCGTGGCGCGTCGACGGTTCGCATCGGATCGGTGCTGAATGTTGATGCGGGCGAGCTTGTCGATCGCCCCCAACCCTTCGAGTACCTGGCCGACCGGGTCGTTTCCCGGCGTGAACTTCGGCGCGGCAAGCCGCGCCAGGGCGCTCGCCAACTGCGCAAACAATTGCGGGTGGAAACTCCCGACGCAATCAGGTTCATCCGGCATGTCTGCCAATGCGGGTCCGGTCCCGAACGGAACTCGCGTGGAATACCGTGCCTCGATCCGGATGGGCGGGCAGCTTGGCGTGCTTATTGCGCCGAGCTTTGCGAGCTTGTTGAGCAGATAGAAGTCCTCGCCGGCGGCCCGGCGGGGGAATCCTCGCACTTTGGCGTAGCTGTCCGCATCCACGCATAGGGCGCTGCCGATGCTATGAAACGCATACCTGGAACCAGCGCGTGCCAGACCATCCCGATAGTAGCGCAGCTGCAACTCGTAGCATTGCCCACGCTGATGCAGGACCGGATCCGTGCTGACATGTTCGTATGGAAAGCACCAGGCAGCGGCCTGGTCATCGAGTGGTACCTGGAAGTAGGTCGCGGGCAGTACAACGTCGGCGTCGGTGCAATAGATGCGCGGGGTGTGAACGAGACCTCGATGGATGAGCGCCAGGGCGAGGTCGGCCCCGATCTTGCGCGCCAGACCGACGCCCTGGCGGCGGGGGACGAGGAGATTGGACACGCGGTCGATCACCAGCAGGTCGACGTCGTCTCGATATCTCACCAGCGAGGCCGTCTGCACGCGCCTGGCCCCGAGTTGTGCCAGCAACTCAGCGGATCGTCGATGTGCGTCACTGCCGGCGGCGTGTGTCGGGGTATTGACCACGCAGATGACCAGCAGGTCGCATGCGGCTTCGGGAAGCAACGCGCAAAGCTGCTCTGCGCGTTCGTCGAACATGGGAATCACCAGTACGTGGCGATAGTCCTTCGAGATCAGGTCGGCGCAGGCAATCTCAGACTCCGCGTAACGCGCGAGATAGGCGCCGACCGCATTCTTCATGAGAGAAGCTTCATCAGTGCAGTTTCGGGGCCAGCGGCTGGGCCGCCAGCAACTCAGCTTCGCTGGCGCAGAGCGCCTCGAGACGCGCCTGGACGTCAACCTGCGGGTGTGCGTCGATTGCCAGGTTGAGGAACAGCTCGAAATGCCGGCCCTCGCTCAGGGTGATGGACGCGTAAAACCGTTGTTCGGGTCCCGGGTCGAGGGCCGTGGCAATCATGCCGAATCGTTCGTGGCCGCGGCGTTCGATGATGGCAGCGATCAGCAGGCGGTCGAGCAGGTAGAACGGCTCCTGGCGGATCAACCGGTTCAGCCCTTTGACATAGTCGTCCCTGAGGTCCGGGCCCGGCTGCATGCCGCGTCGCGTGAGCAAACGGATCACTTCCCGGTAGTGGCTGAGCTCTTCCACTGCCAGCTCAGCCATCGCGTTCAGAAGCGCAGGCCTGTCCGGGTAGTGAGACGCGATGCTCAGGGCCATGCCTGACGCCTTTTTTTCGCAGCTCGCATGGTCCTTCAGGAATTCGTCGAACGATGCCAGAATCCGATCGAGCCAATCCGGGGGCGTGGCACTGTGCAGGATCAGGCGCGCGTCAGACACCTGGTCAGCCACGATGAAATGTCCTGGATCTCTTCCGTACACACCTGGTGGCCCATGCTGTACTCGTGCCACTCGACCGGGTAGTCGAGTGCGATCAGGGCTTCGCGCGAAGTAATCGCCCGGGTAATGGGAATCATAGGGTCCATCAGGCCATGGGCCAGCAGGATGGGCGTATCGATGTTTGCGAGGCCCAGTTCTTCCGTCAGCCGCTCGGGGTCGTGCAGGTAGGTCGACAGGCCCATGATTCCGGCCAACGGCTGGGCGTGGCGCAGGCCCAGGTGCAAGGCGATGACTCCGCCCTGGGAAAACCCGGCAAGGATGATGCGGCTGCTGGCGATGCCCAGCTTGCGCTGCTCGTCGAGAAGTTGCGCGACTGCCTGCGCGGATTCGCGAATGTCATCCCCGCCGGAGAGTGGTGAGCTCGGATCCACGTCATACCAGGCACGCATTTGCATGCCTGAATTGATCGCCACCGCTCGTTCGGGCGCGTGGGGGAACACGAAGCGCAGGGCCAGATCTGCTGGCAACTGAAGTTCCGGGACGATCGCTTCGAAATCGCTACCATCGGCGCCCAGCCCATGAAGCCAGATCACCGCAGCGTCCGGGGACTCGCCTGTGGTCACTTCTATGCGGTCGAGATGCATTTGTGCACGGAGTCGGCTTGGAAGAGATCAGTTCAGCAGGTGAGCCCGCGAATTTCAACACGTGTGTAGCGCCTGCGTCCCGCCCGGGTATCGAATGTGGCGACGCTCTGTGATAATGCGGGCTTGCCCGATTCGCGTGCACCCCGTGGAATTTGTTGCTGATCGTCCGCCTGGCCGTAAGTTGTCGAGTCTGAGACCGGCACTTGCGTTCCTGCGCCCCTATTGGCCGCAGGTCATGCTTGCCTCCGTTGCGCTGGTGGTGACCGCGTCGGTGACCTTGTCCATTGGTCAGGGGATCAGACTGCTGATCGATTCCGGATTCACGGAGGGTACCGCGGACCTGTTGATTGAATCGATTTTCGTCTTCGCGGCCCTGGTGGTGCTTCTGACCATCGGAACCTATGCGCGATTTTACCTCGTCTCCTGGGTCGGAGAGCGTGTCAGTGCGGACATCCGGGAAGCAGTGTTCCGGCACCTCATTGAACTGCATCCCGGGTTCTTCGAAGCCAACCTGCCTAGTGAGATCCAATCGCGCGTCACAACGGACACCACGGTGCTGCAAACGGTCATCGGATCATCGGTGTCCATCGCGCTGCGCAACGTCCTGATGTTCGTCGGTGGCGTGGTTTTGCTGGTGTACAGCAACCCGAGGCTCTCGTTGGTGGTGTTGGCTTGCGCGCCGGTGGTGATCGTGCCGGTGATTCTGTTCGGCCGGCGCGTTCGACGTTTGTCCAGGTCCAGTCAGGACTCCTTGGCCCTGGTCGGTTCGAAAGCGGGCGAAGCCTTTCGGCAAATAAAGATTGTCCAGGCGTTTAACCATCAGGGTGCAGACAGCGCCGAGTTTGGCCGGCGTGTCGATGCGGCGTTTCAGGTCGCGGTCAGGCGCATCCAGCAACGTGCCTGGCTGATCGCGCTGGTGATGTTGCTGGTCCTGTCCGCCATTGCGACCATGCTGTGGATTGGTGGCCAGGACGTGATTGCCGGTCGAACCAGCGGGGGCGAACTGGCCGCGTTCATATTCTATGCGTTCATCGTTGCCGGTTCGGTGGGCGCCATCAGTGAGGTCGTCAGTGATCTGCAGCGTGCCGCGGGGGCCGCCGAACGGCTCGTGGAGCTGCTCGATGCGCGCAATGAGCTGACGCGGGTCGAACCCCCCGCCGTGCTGCCGGAAGGCACGATGCGGCGCGTCGAATTCGCCAATGTGAGCTTTCGTTATCCATCGCGGCCGGACGCCCAGGTGCTTGACGGGATTTCGTTTACCGTCGAGCCCGGCGAAACCGTGGCCCTGGTTGGACCCTCGGGCACCGGCAAGACTACGCTGTTCGAGCTGATGCTCAGGTTCTACGACCCCTCCTCCGGATCGATTCTGCTCGACGGCGTGGATATCCGTCGATTGGATCTTGCCCAACTGCGCAATGCGATCGGACTCGTTCCGCAGGATCCAGTCCTGTTTGCCGGCACGGTGGCCGACAATGTTCGCTATGGCCGGGCGGACGCAGATGCGGCAGACGTCCACGCGGCCCTGGCGGATGCCAATGCACTCGAGTTCGTGATGAGTCTTCCGGATGGGCTGGCTACCTCGCTGGGTGAATCCGGCGTAGGCCTGTCAGGCGGACAGCGGCAACGACTGGCCATCGCGCGCGCCCTGGTCACGCGGCCGAGCATCCTGTTGATGGATGAGGCAACCAGTGCGCTCGATGCTCAAAGTGAAGATCTCATTCGCAGTACCATTGCAGCACTTGGCGGCCGCTGTACCGTACTGATCATTGCCCATCGCTTGTCGACGGTGGTTCGCGCGGACCGGATCGTGGTGCTCGACGGCGGCCGATTGGTCGCCGAGGGCAACCATGCGGAACTGGTAGAGCGCAGTCCACTGTACCGGGAGTTTGCCGAGATCCAGCTTGGCGCGTTCGGCAACGGTGGTGAGGCGTCGAAGGCGCGTATCGAGACCGGGCGGGCGGGTGCATAGACAGTTCCCTTAAGCCGCAAAAAGCGTACACTTATCGGTCTCATTGACACTCTGGGGCGTCGCATTGGGGCCGTTACACGGATTTCGGATTATTGAACTGGCGGGCATTGGCCCCGGTCCTTTCTGCGGCATGATGCTGGCGGACATGGGCGCAGAGGTAATTCGAGTGGATCGCCTGGCAAGCCAACCCCGGCGCTCCAAAGACGTGCTCGCGCGCAGCCGGAAATCGATCGCCGTCGACTTGAAGCAACCTCAAGGTGTACAGACTGTTTTGCGGCTTTGCGAGAGGGCGGATGCGCTGTTCGAAGGCTTCCGGCCAGGGGTTACCGAGCGACTTGGGCTTGGACCCGAAGAGTGCATGGCGCGCAACGAAAAACTGATCTACGGGCGCATGACCGGCTGGGGCCAGAGCGGCCCGCTGGCCCAGGCAGCCGGACACGATATCAACTACATCGCTTTGACCGGGGCGCTGCATGCGATTGGTCGACCGGGCGAGAAGCCCGTGCCGCCCCTGAATCTCGTCGGTGATTTCGGCGGCGGCGGAATGCTGCTCGCGTTTGGGTTGGTCTGCGGCCTGCTGGAAGCACAACGGTCCGGCAAAGGCCAGGTTGTGGATGCGGCCATGGTGGATGGGGCCGCGGCGTTGATGGCGATGTTCTATTCGTTCGGGGCAGGCGGCGGATTTACTGACAAACGCGGCACCAATCTGCTCGATGGAGGCTCCCATTTTTATAACACCTACGAGACCCAGGATGGTGAATACATCTGCCTCGGCTCGATCGAACCGCAGTTTTACGCGTTGCTGGTGGAGCACGCGGGGCTGGATCCTGAGCGCTTCAGCGCGCAGATGGATGCTGCCCAGTGGCCCGCCTTCTCAGAAGAGCTGACCGCCGTGTTCAAGACCAAGACGCAGGCGCAGTGGTGCGAACTGATGGAAGGCACGGATGTGTGCTTCGCGCCGGTCTTGTCCATATTCGATGCGCCCAAGCATCCCCACAACGTGGCGCGCGATACCTTTGTGGAAGTCGAAGGACTGGTTCAGCCGAGTCCGGCGCCGCGTTTCAGCCGCAGCGAGCCGGAGGTTCCCAGGCGCGCGCGTGCACCCGGTGAAGATTCGCCGACGGTGTTGACCGAATTCGGATTCACAGACCAGGAGATTGGATCGCTGCAGGAGGCAGGCATCATTCCTGCGGGCTAACAGGAGCAACGACACGAGGTGGGACAATGAGCGTCGAATTGTTGGACACGCCGAGATTTCATGGATTTAGAGTTCGCCGGCAGATCAACGGGAAGACGTACCAGGAGTACTTCTCGCTGAAGGCAAACGGGAAGCGCATCCGCGGTGCGCAACGGGCCAAGATCAAAGGCCAGGCAGAGGCCCGCGACGCTGAACTGGCCAGGTCGCAACGCAGCGCAAAGGAAAAGGCCGCGCGTGAGGTGCACATTGATAGTCGTGGACGGGTGCGCGGCATCCTGTTCCGAATGAAGACCGAGAAAAGCGGTACCAAGACGCCGGTATTTCAGATCGGCATCATGTCGACTCTGGAGGGCAAGATCGTCAACACGACGGTCTCGATCAACCTCCACGGCTTGACTGAAGCGTGGCAGAAGGCCGTGGATTTTTACGCCCGACACAAAAAGATCAGCAAGCGGTCGAAGGCGTATGCTCAATTGCTGCGGGCCAAGCCAAGCAACGCTGATTTGCAGAAGTTGATTCGCGCTCGGTCGCGGCGGCGCTGACGTTCCGGCGATCTGATCGAGCGGCGGGCGGCGTCGTGGGTGCGACTGCACCGGAGATTCAGTGAGTTACAGAATCGAGTACGAGCGATCGCTGTCCGATCCGCGTGGGTTCTGGCGTGACCAGGCGCGAGACATCGAGTGGTTCGAGGCCCCCACCGAAATTCTGGACGTTGCCCCGGACGGTACCGCGCGCTGGTTCGCTGACGGCAAACTGAACACTGCGTGGCTGGCGCTCGACCGCCACATACGTGCGGGCCGGGGCGACGAGCTCGCGCTGATCTACGACTCTCCGGTTACCGATCGTATCGAGCGCTACACGTTCGCCGAACTTACCGATCGCGTGGCAAAAGTGGCGGGGGGACTTGCCGGACTCGGGGTGGGCCATGGCGATCGGGTGGTTGTGTACATGCCGATGGTACCCGAGGCGGCGATTGCGATGCTCGCTTGCGCACGCCTGGGTGCGGTTCATTCGGTGGTATTTGGCGGATTTGCCGCTCCGGAACTCGCCCTGCGCATCGACGATGCCAAACCCAAGGTGGTTCTGTCCGCGTCCTGCGGGATCGAGTTCACTAACGTCATCGCGTACAAACCATTGCTGGACGAGGCGATCGAGTTGGCGCGCCACAAACCCGAGTACTGTGTCGTGCTGCAGCGCCCTGAGGCCGTGGCCGAACTGGTGCCGCCCCGAGACTTGGATTGGCATGCTTTCGAGGCGAACGCGGAAGGGGTGGACGCGGTTCCCGTTGCCGCGACGGATCCGCTGTACATTCTGTATACGTCGGGCACCACCGGAAAACCGAAAGGCGTCGTTCGCGACCACGGCGGTCACGCGGTGGCGCTGAACTACAGCATGTCGAATATCTACGGCGTTGGGCCAGGCGACGTGTTCTGGGCATTGTCGGATGTGGGATGGGTCGTTGGGCACTCCTACATCGTCTATGGTCCGCTGATTGCTGGTTGCACCACCGTGCTCTATGAAGGAAAGCCCGTGCGCACGCCGGATGCCGGTGCGTTCTGGCGAGTCATCCAGGAGCATCGGGTGAAGACATTCTTCGCGGCACCCACGGCATTCAGGGCGGTGAAGAAGGAAGACCCGGAAGCGAGCTTGAAGGCCGGCTACGATATTTCTTCGCTCGAATATCTGTTCGTTGCCGGGGAACGGCTGGATCCGCCCACCTATCACTGGTTGAAGCAGATTCTCGATGTCCCGGTGATCGATCACTGGTGGCAGACTGAAACGGGTTGGCCGATCTGTGCGAACCCGGTGGGCATCGAACTCATCGAGACCCGGCCCGGTTCTCCGACCCATCCGGTGCCCGGCTATGATCTCCGAATTCTGGACGACGATGGCGCGGAGCTCGGTCCCGATCAGGAAGGCAACGTAGTGTTGAAGGGCCCCCTGCCGCCAGGGGCGCTGACCACCGTCTGGGGTGATCATCAGCGTTATCTGGAGTCTTACTGGGAGCGGTTTCCGGGATTTTACCTGACTGGGGACGGGGGCTACCGGGACACGGATGGCTATGTCTACATCATGGGGCGGATCGATGACGTCATAAACGTCGCGGGCCATCGCATGTCCACCGGAGAGTTGGAAGAGGTACTGGCGGGCCATCCGGCTGTTGCCGAATGCGCTGTCATCGGCGTTCGCGATGCGGATCGTGGCCAGGTACCGATTGGACTGGTGGTACTGAAGGACGGGGCCAACGTTGGCCTCGGTGGCATTGACGGGCTGGAGAACGAACTGGTGCAGAGGGTGCGCAGCGCCATTGGCGCCTTTGCCAACTTCAAGCGTGCGCTGATCGTCGACCGCCTTCCGAAGACGCGATCGGGTAAGATTCTTCGTCAGGTGTTGCGCAGGATGATTGACGGTGAAGCATACGAGGTACCGTCCACCATCGACGACCCGACGATTCTCTCGGAAATCGAAGAGGCGCTGAACACAGGGTCGGTATCCAGGTAGCAACCGGGTCAGTGGAGACATAATGATCATTGTTCACGGCACGATCCCTCTTCGGGAGGACCGGCGCGACCGGGCGCTGGAACTGGCGCGAGTCATGGCGGACGCCACCCAGGCTGAGCCCGGCTGCGTTTCCTATGACTTCTACATTGGCTTGCGGGATCCCAACACGCTGATGGTGTTTCAGGAGTGGGAGGACATGGACGCCTTGATGGCTCACTTCCAGACGGCCCACATGGAATCGTTCCTACGCGAACTGCCGGAGTTGACGAGTGGTGACATCACCACGCGTCGTTACGCGGTGCAGAGTGTTGACGGGCAGGAAGCGAAAGAAAGCCGCGGGCCCAGAGTGGTTCATTGATTGCCGCTTCTCGAGATGGGAAACGAGGGCTGAAGTCGCGGACAGGACTTCAGTGGCCACCCAGCCGGCTTGCGATATCCGCGAGTCGCCGGCCGAGGGCAACCGCAAGGCTGCGCTCATCGGCGCTGAGGCCGGATGCGCCGTCAGGACCCTCGCTACCTGCGGAGAGACTGGTGCGACCGGCGACATGACTCGCCCCGTAAGGGCTGCCGCCGGAGCTGGTGGAGAGTAGCGCCGCTTCGGTGTAGGGAATCCCGGTAATCAACATCCCGTGGTGCAGCAACGGCACCATCATCGTCAGCAGCGTGGATTCCTGGCCCCCGTGCGGGCTGGCGCTGGACGTGAACAGTCCGGCGGGACGGCCAACCAGCGCACCGGACATCCAGAGGTCTGCAGTGCCGTCGAGAAAGTGTTTCAGCGGGGCGGCCATGTTGCCAAACCGGGTCGGGCTGCCCAGGGCGAGGGCTGCGCATCCAGCGAGATCGTCTTTCGTGCAGTACACCGCGCCTTCGTTCGGCACGGCGGGCGCGGTGCGATCTGTGGTCGCGCTGACGGTCGGCACGGTTCGCAGTCGCGCCTCGAACTCGCCGTGGTCGACGATTCCGCGGGCGATTTGCGCGGCCAGGGCGGCGGTCGTACCGCGTCGACTGAAGTACAGGACCAGGACATAGCGGTGCATGGGTGGGATCGCTCGATTTAGAGAATCGAGATTACGGCTTCCGGAGGCCGGCCCAACGCCGCCTTGCCGTGCGCCTGAACGATTGGGCGTTCGATGAGGATCGGATGGGTTGTCATCGCGGTGATCAGGTCGTCGTCGCTGGCGCCCGCCAGGCCGAGCTCGGCGTAAATCGACTCCTTGGTGCGGGCCAGATCCCGTGGGCCAATGTCTAACTGGTCAAGTAAGGTGCGAAGTTCGTCGCTGTTCGGCGGGTGTTCCAGATAGAGCACGACGCGAGGCTCGATCCCACGTTCCTCGAGCAATGCCAGGGTCTGCCGCGACTTGGAACAGCGCGGGTTGTGGTAGATCGTCACTTCGCTCATCGGGATGCTTCCTATAAGCTGGAATCACACCGATTGTAATGGAAGGAGGCGGCTCGATGCTTGCCCGGATCTATGCCGACATTCGCTGGTTTCTGGGGCAGATAGGCGAACAGTTCGTCGAGAACGGACTGCTGAACAGCGCGGCCGCACTCACGTACACCACGCTGTTTGCGGTGGTGCCGTTGATGACCGTCGGCTACGTGATTCTGTCGGTGCTGCCGGCGTTCTCCGGAGTCAGTGAGCAGATTCAGAACTTCGTGTTCGACAATTTCGTGCCTGAGAGCTCTGCTCTCATTCAGGACACGTTGAACGACTTCGCTTCTCAGGCGCGGGGGCTGACTCTCGCCGGCGTCGCATTTCTCATCATCACGGCTTTCCTGATGCTCGTTACCATGGAGCAGGCCTTCAACCGGATCTGGCAGGTCACCCAGCCGCGCCGGGGATTGCCCCGATTTCTCGTCTATTGGGGGGTGTTGACCTGCGGCCCACCGCTGCTGGCCGCTGGACTGCTGATCAGTTCTTACCTGATTTCCTTGCCGCTGGTCAGTGATATCGATGCGTTTGGACTGAGGGAAACCTTGCTCGGATTCGTTCCCGTTCTGTTCAGCGTGGCCGGTTTTACCATCCTCTACTACGCCATGCCGAACTGCCACGTGCCGTTCCGACACGCGCTCGTCGGTGGGGTATTGACGATGCTGTTGTTCGAAGGAGCCAAGTGGGTGTTCGCGGAAGTCGTCAGCAATTCCAGCATGGCGTTGATCTATGGGACCTTTGCAGCGGTCCCGCTGTTTCTCACCTGGATATACCTGGTCTGGGCGTTGATTCTTGCCAGCGCGATTTTCGTCAGGACCCTGGCGCTGGAACGGGGTGAAACGGAGAGCGACGGTGAGCCGCTGCTGGTGAAAGCTGCGCGGGTATTGAATCTTCTCTATCAAGCACACATGCGCGGCGAGGCGGTCACCGATGCGCAAATCACGAAGGTGGTGAATCTCACGCGTGAGGAGCGCAGGGTGGTGTTCGGTGTCCTCGAGCAAATGAATCTGCTCTCGCACACGGACCAGAAAGAACATGCCCTGGGCCGAAACCTCAAGTCCGTCACCTTGTGGGATCTGTACCAGCGCCTGCCCGGGGGACTCGAACCCGACCTCATCGTGACGACCGACGATCTCGGCAGATTGTGCGTGCCGCTCAAGGACTTCGTCGACTTCGGGGCCGATCATTTGTCGAAGAGCCTGGATGAGCTGTTCGCGGGCCCGGCGGGGGACCCCGCGTGAGCCGGGCTTGCACAACCCTTGTGCTGCTGTTGCTGGCGGGTTGCGAACGGTTCGACTTTGGCTACGCCGATGGGACGTCTGGCCGTTTTGCAGACTGGTCGGGACGCTGGGTCGTCATCAACTATTGGGCGGAATGGTGTGCGCCGTGTCGGTACGAGATTCCGGAACTCAACGAACTCGCCGTTGATTCATCTGCGGATGTGCTCGTGGTGGGCGTCAACTATGACGGAATTACCGGTGAGGACCTGACCCGGCTGATCGCCCGTATGGGCATCGAGTTTACGGTGATGCTCGTCGACCCCCAGTCACACTTCGCCTACGATCGGCCGAGCGTGTTGCCGACGACCGTGCTGATCGATCCAGACGGCCGCGTACAGGAAATGCTGGTCGGGCCCCAGACCCGGGACTCCCTCGAGGGGAGGATGAGCGTCCCGGCAGCCATGTAGCGGGGCCCTTCAGCGATAGCCGAGTGGCGCGCAGGCTTTGAGGTTATAAGCGAGACATCCGGCCCGTAATTCCGGCAACTGGTCGGGAGACTGGGTCTGCCAGCGCGTGCGGAACGAGTAGACTACGCGCTCCGGATAGTTCAGGCGTCCCCGACTACCGTTGTAGCGCGCCAGCGCATCGATCAGGTCGCGGTTCGCAACGTCGAGGTAGTGCGCCAGAATTGCGGTGCCGTACTGGACGTTGGTGTCGATTTCCGTGAGGTTGTCCTTAGGGCGCCCGATTTGCGCGCGCCAGAATGGCATCACCTGCATCAGGCCCTGGGCGCCGGCGCTGGAAATCGCAAAGCGGTTGAACGCACTCTCGACGTGAATGACGGCCAGCACCAGATCCGGATCGATCTCGTGCCGAATCGCCTCACGAAACACACTGCTCAGGATGATGATGCGTTCAGCTTCGTCGGCCACGTAGCGGGCCAGCTTGGGATGCGAGCTCATCAGCCACACCTCTGCATCGAAGTGATCGGCTTGGGCCGCATCCGAGGCGACGCTCCGGGCGATTCGATCAATCAGCGCCGGATCCTCGTCCGGCCGTGCCGCGCCGCAAAGCAGGAGGCTCGCGCCAACGACACAGATCGTATCGCGAAATGCTCGGCCACCCGTCCGACGCATGCTCATCCCTTATCTGCGTTCTACCGATTCATGACGCGGGCTAACCCGCCTCGTTCGAAGCAATAGCCGCAACGAGATGCTCCGTGACGGCTGCCCGATCGATCAGAACCGTAGCAGTGCCGGCGCGATTGCGATACTCGATCTGATCGTTTTTGAGATTGCGATCACCGATTACCAGCCGATGAGGAATGCCGATCAGATCGGCGTCGGCGAACTTGGCGCCCGGCCGCTCGTCGCGATCATCGAGCAGAACGTCCCAGCCTTGCGCCAGGCAGGCGTGATACAACTCTTCCGCGACGTCCTGCACCCGCTTCGATTTCGCGTAGTTCAGTCCCAGGATATGAACCGAGAAAGGTGCGACGGACGGCGGCCAGATGATGCCGGCGTCGTCGTGACGTTGCTCGATCACTCCCGCAACCAGGCGGGTGATACCTAACCCGTAGCACCCCATGACGGGATTCCGGCTGACGCCGTTCTCGTCCAGCACCTCCGCCTGCATTAGGGCGGTGTAGTGCGTACCCAGTTGGAAGATGTGCCCGACCTCGATGCCGCGCTTGAGGGATAACGTGCCGTGCCCGTCGGGAGAGGGATCACCTTCGCAGACATTGCGTAGATCGACCACTCGGTCCGTATCCACCTGCAGGTCCCGGTCCCAGTTGACGCCACACAGATGTACGTCATCTTCGTTGGCGCCACAGATGAAATCTGCCACTGCGAAGGCGCTACGATCGACGTACAGCGGCAAGCTTGATGCGACTGGTCCCAGCGAGCCCGGTGCGCATCCGAGGGTCCCCTCGATCTCTGCATCGGTCGCGAAGCGAAAAGGCTGGGCAACGCCGTCCAGATGCCCGGCCTTCACTTCGTTCAACTCGTGATCGCCGCGCAGTACCAGTGCGATGGGTCCGTCTTCACCGGCAACGATCAGGGTCTTCACGGTCTGGCTGGTCGCAACGCTCAGGAACTCCGCAAGGTCTGCGATCGTCTTGATGTCGGGCGTCGGGACACGCTCGAGTTCGCGCGTCGGGTCCGGGCGGGGCAGCGGCGGTGCGAGAGCTTCGGCCTTCTCCAGATTGGCGGCGTAGTCCGATTCACTGGCAAACGCGATCCGGTCCTCCCCCGAATCTGCAAGCACGTGAAACTCGTGGGAGGTGCTGCCTCCGATGTTTCCGGTATCTGCCAGAACCGCCCGGAAGTCGACGCCGACCCGAGTCAGGATGCGGCTGTACGCGCCGTGAACGGCGGCGTAGGTCGTATCGAACGACTGCTGATCTAGGTCGAAGGAGTAGGCGTCCTTCATGATGAACTCGCGGGCCCGCATCACCCCAAAGCGCGGCCGCCGTTCGTCCCGGAACTTGAGATTGATCTGGTACAGATTCAGCGGCAGCTGCTTGTAGCTATGCACCTCCTTGCGGAACAGATCGGTAATGATTTCCTCGTGCGTTGGGCTCAGGCTGAAACCCCGACCATGGCGATCGTGGACCCTCAGCATTTCCGGCCCCATCACGTCCCAACGCCCGGTTTCCTTCCACAAATCGGCGGGTTGCACGAAGGGCAACAACAGTTCCTGGGCGCCGATTCGATTCATTTCTTCGCGCACGATGGCCTCAATCTTGCGAATGACCCTCAATCCCAACGGCAACCAGGTGTAGATTCCGGCTGCAACGCGCCGGATCATTCCGGCGCGGAGCATCAGTCTGTGGCTGACGATGTCGGCGTCTGCGGGATCCTCTTTGAGGGTGGGAATCAGCAGCATGGTGGCGCGCATCAATCGGACTCCTGACGGGCTGAGGCGTAAGTGTGGCAAAAAAAAGGGCCGTTTTGGCGCGGCCCTTTCTTCATCCAGACAGGCTTCGTTCAGCCTGGCGGGTTTATCGAGGTGGTCAACCGACCATCTCTTTGAGCCGCTTGAGCGCGGTTACGCGAACCCGGATCGACGCTGGTTTAGCGGAAATCACGATCTCTTCGCCGGTTGCGGGATTGCGGCCCATCCGCCTTTTGGTAGCCGGGCGCCGTACGGATCTGACCTTCAACAGTCCCGGAAGCGTGAATTCGCCGGCCGCACGTTTGCGAATGTGCCGTTCGATCAGAGACTCGAGTTCATCGAACACGGCGGCGACCTGGTTGCGATTGAGATCCGTCTTCGTCGCGATCTCCGTTAGAATCGCAGTTTTGGTCATCTTGCGTTTCACGCTGGGCGCGCTGGCCTTGGCCGGGGCCGCCTTGCGGGCTGCTGGACGTTTGGCAGCAGCCTTCTTCTCTGCTTTTGCTGCTGGACGCTTGGCAACGGCTTTCTTCTTTGCTTTCGCTGCCGGGCGTTTCGCTGCGGCTCTTTTCGCAGATGTCTTGCGAGCGGGCGCTTTCTTAGCCGCGGCTTTCTTGACGGTCGCCTTACGTTTCGCGGGAGCCTTCTTTCTGGCCATTCGATTTCCTTTTGCGTTTGAAGAGAGCGTGCTGGAGATTTGCCGGTGCGGTGCGTGGTGGAGCAATTCCTTTGAGTCGACTCGGTAAACGCCACCGGTAGCCGATGGGTAAACCAGAAAACCTGCGTTTTCTGGCCCCCCCAATGACCGCGCTTTATAGCTCATTCGCCGTATCCCTGCAAGGCGCGACGCGCGCTTTTTCAGTGTTTTTGCTGCGGTTTTTCATTATCCTACCGCGGCGCTGGATAAACGCCGGGATTGAAATGGTGCGAATCGTCCCCATGTACCTGTCCAGCGCATAGAGATGGCGACGGCCGCCTGAGCATGCCGTCATGTGAAGTTAGTAGGTAAAGCGAAAATAAAGGGTGGCGACATGCCGATCTACGAGTATCAGTGTCGGGCTTGCGAACATGCGTTCGAAACCATTCAACGAATGAATGAGCCGGTGCTGACCGAGTGTCCGGATTGTGGAGAAGACCAGCTAAGAAAGCTGGTGTCCGCGGCTGCATTTCGCTTGAAGGGCGACGGCTGGTACGAAACCGACTTCAAATCGGGGAACAAGAAAAACATCTCAAAGTCGGATGATCATGACGGTTCCGATGCCGGGAAATCGACCAAATCCGATACCAAATCCGATGCGAAATCCGATACGAAGCAGATCGCGAAGAGCGCAAAGTCGGACGGCGGTGATGCCAAACCGAAGACCGACTCCAAGTCAGCGAGCGGCTGAGGCGCGAAGCGCTGCGTCCTTGGGCGCCCGACGGGATGTGGTAGTCTCTGCGCCCCCCGCGCGCACCCGATCAGCGCCAGACCCGTTCAACGATTAGGATGATTCAGATGCGCAGTCACTACTGTGGCGAGCTCGACGCGTCACACGTCGATGTGGATGTCGAGTTGTGCGGCTGGGTCCACCGGCGGCGCGACCATGGCGGGGTGATTTTCCTGGATGTTCGGGATCGCAGCGGCATCGTGCAGGTTGTTTTTGATCCGGACACGCAGGAGAGTTTTGCGGCCGCAGAGCGTGTCCGCAACGAGTACGTACTGCGTATGACCGGACGGGTGCGGTGCCGGGAGACCGGCAAGGTCAATCCGGACATGCAGACGGGTGAGATCGAAGTGCTCGGACGCGATTTGGAGATACTCAACGCCGCGGCGACTCCTCCATTTCAGCTCGACGATCATTCGGAGGCTGGCGAGGATGTCCGTCTTCGATACCGGTACATGGACCTGCGTCGCCCGGAGATGCAGGACAATCTGCGCAAACGCGCGGCGATTGTCAGTTGGGTTCGACGATATCTCGAAGATGCGGGTTATCTCGAGATCGAGACTCCGATCCTGACGCGTGCGACGCCGGAAGGCGCGCGCGATTATCTGGTGCCGAGCCGCACCCACCCCGGTCAGTTTTTCGCCTTGCCGCAGTCGCCGCAGATATTCAAGCAACTGCTGATGATGTCCGGAATGGATCGTTATTATCAGATCGCGCGCTGCTTCCGCGACGAGGACCTGCGCGCTGACCGTCAGCCGGAGTTCACGCAGATCGACATCGAAGCGTCCTTCGTCCGCGAACAGGACATCATGACGCTGACCGAAAACATGCTGGTGGGTTTGTTCAAGGACGTGCTCGGTGTCGAGCTGCCGGAATTTCCGGTGATTGGTTACGACGAAGCCATGCAACGGTTCGGCAGCGACAAACCGGATCTGCGAAACCCGCTGGAATTGGTGGATATCGCCGACCTGGTGCGGGATGTGGAGTTCAAAGTGTTCAATGGTCCGGCCAACGACCCCGCGGGACGCGTCGCCGCCTTACGGGCACCGAACGGGGCGTCCCTGTCGCGCAAAGTGATCGACGATTATGCGGAGTTCGTTGCGCGTTACGGCGCCCGTGGTCTCGCCTACATCAAAGTCAACGATCGCAGCGCCGGAGTCGACGGACTGCAGTCGCCGATTCTCAAATTTCTCCCCGAGCAGGTGGTTGCCGACGTGTTGGATCGTTGTGGCGCCCAGACCGGGGACGTGGTGTTCTTCGGAGCGGATCGGGCCACGGTGGTGAATGATGCGCTCGGCGCACTCCGAAATCAGTTGGGTGAGGATCTGGGTCTGGTGGACGACCGTTGGGCGCCGTGCTGGATAGTGGATTGGCCGATGTTCGAGCAGGGGCCAGACGGCGGCCTCGATCCGGTCCATCATCCGTTCACCTGCCCTGCAGGATCGCTCGAGGCAATGCGCGAGAATCCGCTGGCAACACGCGCGAGGGCTTACGACGTAGTGCTGAATGGCTATGAGCTGGGTGGTGGGTCGATCCGGATTCATGACCCGAAAATGCAGCAGGCGGTGTTCGAGGCGCTCGCCATGGGTCAGGAGGCGCAGGTCAAATTCGGCTTCCTGATTGATGCCCTGGGTTACGGTTGTCCACCGCATGGGGGTATTGCGTTGGGCGTCGATCGGTTGGTGATGGTGATGGTCGGCGCACGCGCTATTCGCGACGTCATCGCGTTCCCGAAGACCCAGACCGCGTCCTGCCTGATGACCGCGGCGCCGAGCAGCGTCGATGCGGGTCAGCTCAAGGACCTTCACATTCGATTGAACAGCTAGCCTGGATTATTCATGGCCGGTCACTCCAAATGGGCCAACATCAAGCACCGCAAGGCGGCCCAGGACGCTAAGCGCGGCAAACTCTGGACCAAACTGATTCGCGAAATCACGGTCGCCGCGCGGCTTGGTGGCGGCGAAGTCGACGATAATCCGCGGCTGCGTGCGGCGACTGACAAAGCCCTGGGCGCGAACATCCCAAAGGACACCATCGAGAAGGCGATCAGCCGGGGTGCGGGTGGCCAGGAGGGTGACGATGTCGAAGAATTGGTGTACGAAGGTTACGGACCGGGTGGCGTCGCGATTCTGGTGGAGGTGATGACCGACAATCGCAATCGAACGGTGGCCGAAGTGCGCCACACATTCAGCAAATACGGTGGCAACCTGGGTACCGATGGTTCGGTGGCGTACCTGTTTTCGAAGAAGGGGATTATCGGGTTTGCACCGGGAGTGGACGAAGAGGAGCTCATGGAACTGGCGCTGGATGCAGGGGCCGAAGACATCGACAGCGAAGAAGATGGGAGCATTTCGGTGATCACCGCCCCGGAGCAGTTTGCAGCCATGCTCGACGCGCTGAGCGGTACCGGGCTCGAAGTCGACCACGCAGACGTATCGATGGTGCCATCCACGACCAGTGCCTGCGATCACGAGACGGCCGAAAAGGTCATACGTCTGCTCGAAGCGCTCGAAGACCTCGATGATGTCCAGGATGTCCACAGTAACGGGGACTTTCCGGACAGCGTGATGGCGGACGTCTGATCGGCAGCGTGACGCGGGTGCTCGGCATCGACCCTGGTTCCCGGGCGACCGGCTATGGGATTGTGGATGTTGCGCGTGGTGATCTCTCTTATGTTGCCAGCGGTTGCATTCGCACGACCGTTGGCGAGTTCGCGGCGCGGTTGGCTGAGGTCCATCGGGGTGTCCAGCAGATCGTTGCCGACTACGCCCCTCAGGTTGCCGCCGTCGAACAGGTGTTCGTAGCGCGCAGCGCGAGTTCGGCGTTAAAACTGGGTCAGGCACGCGGCGCGGCACTTGTGGCCCTGGTCGGAGCCGGGCTTGCGGTCTCCGAATACGCACCGCGCCGGATCAAACAAGCGGTCACCGGCACCGGCGGCGCGACGAAGCAGCAAGTGCAACACATGGTTCGATTGCTGCTCGACCTGGACCGTGCTCCGGGTAGCGATGCCGCGGATGCACTTGCCATCGCTATCTGTCACATCAATACTCTGGGCCCGAACCTGCACGCGTGAGGGCGCTGCAGTACATCGGATGCCGGCATATCAGATTCCAGCACATCGAATGCCAACCCATCGAGTGAGAGTGTCAAAGCAGTGATCGGTCGCATCCGCGGGCAACTGCTCGCGGTCGAAGAAAGCATCGTCATCATCGATGTCAACGGGGTTGGCTACGAAGTCGAGGTCGCGGATTCGATGCTGCTGAGGATGACCGCGGCCGGCCAGCCGATAGAACTCTTCACCCATCATTCCGTGCGCGAAGACTCCCACTCGCTGTTTGGATTCACCACGGTTGCGGAGCGCGATCTGTTTCGAACATTGATCAAGGTGAGTGGCGTGGGGCCAAAACTGGCGCTGGCACTGCTGTCGGGCATGCCGGTGGCCGAGTTTGCGCGCTGCGTACGGGACAACGATATTGTGCATTTGGTCAAACTGCCAGGCGTAGGCAAGAAGACGGCAGAGCGGCTAGTGGTCGAGCTCAAGGATCGAATCTCGCGGTGGGTGGTGGATGGCTCCGTCGCCCCGGATCCGGAGGCTGCCGCCGGTGGCCGCGAACTTCAGGAAGCCAGGGGCGCGTTGTTGGCGCTGGGCTATCGCGCATCGGAAGCGGATCGTGCGCTACGGGGCGACGTCGAACCGGGTACTCCGACGGGAGAGTTGATCCGCCTCGCATTGCGCCGAATGTCGATCCAGGAAGGGTGATTATGGTGCTTGACAGGGTGGCCGCGTGAGCGTGGAACCGGATCGGCTCGTCGCTGGGCAATCCGACCCAAACGATGTGGCATTGGACCACGCGTTGCGACCGACGACGCTTGCTGGCTACATCGGTCAGGAAACCGTCAAGGAACAGATGGGGATCTTCATCGAGGCGGCGCGGCGGCGGTCGGAGCCGCTTGACCACACGTTGATCTTCGGGCCGCCCGGGCTCGGAAAAACAACCCTTGCGCATATCATTGCGCACGAGATGGGCGTGGCGATCCGCTCCACGTCGGGCCCGGTACTCGAACGGGCCGGCGATCTTGCCGCCTTGCTTACCAACCTCGAACCCGGTGACGTCCTGTTTATCGACGAGATCCATCGGTTGAGCGCCGTGGTAGAGGAGATTCTCTATCCGGCGTTGGAAGACTTTCAGCTCGATATCATGATCGGGGAAGGCCCGGCCGCACGGTCGATCAAGTTGGATCTACCTCGCTTCACCCTGGTGGGAGCAACCACCAGGGCCGGTTTGTTGACCTCGCCGTTGCGGGATCGTTTCGGCATTGTGGAGCGCCTCGAGTTCTATACCGAAGACGAACTGACGCAGATCGTGGTTGGTTCGGGTGAGAAGCTTTCGATCGACATTGATGCGGCCGGCGCACGTGAGATCGCCTGCCGGTCGCGGGGGACGCCGCGAGTGGCCAACCGCTTGTTGCGGAGGGTTCGCGACTATGCGGAAGTGCGTGGCAATGGCTGTGTTACGGCGGACATGGCGGACGCCGGTCTGAAGATGCTCAAGGTCGATCGCGAAGGCTTCGACGGAATGGACCGAACGGTGCTGCTCACGATCCTGGAGAAGTTTTCTGGCGGACCCGTGGGGCTCGATTCACTGGCAGCGGCCATCAGCGAGGAGCGCGACACGATCGAAGAGGTGGTGGAACCGTATCTGATTCAACAGGGGTTCATGATGCGCACGCCGCGTGGCCGGGTTGTCACGACCAAAACCTACGAACATTTCGGCTTACAGCCTCCGGCTCCTGCCCCTACTCCAGACCCGCCGCCGCAACAACCCCTCGATCTCGAGTGAACCAGAGGAAACTTCCTTGACCGAACCGCTGTCTGTATTTCAATTGGTCGTCAATGCCAGCCTGTTGGTGCAACTGGTGATGTTGGTGCTGGTCGCTGCGTCACTGGCGTCCTGGGTGATGATATTTCAGCGATTTTTCGCGCTGCGGCGCGTGACCCGATCGATCGAAGGCTTCGAGGAGTACTTCTGGTCGGGAATTGATCTGCGTCAGTTGTACAACGAGTTGGAACAAAGCGAACATGAACTTACTGGCATCGAAACGGTGTTCGTAGCCGGTTTCAAGGAGTACACACGGTTGTCGGATCAGGCCACCGCGGACCCTGATGGGGTGATGCTGGGCGTACAGCGTGCCACTCGGGTTGCCATCACTCGAGAGGAGGAGGAACTGGAGATGCACCTGCCGTTTCTCGCAACAGTCGGTTCGACCAGTCCCTACGTCGGTCTGTTCGGCACCGTGTGGGGCATCATGAACTCGTTTCGCAGCCTGGCAAACATGACTCAGGCGACGCTGGCGTCAGTTGCGCCGGGGATATCGGAGGCCCTGATCGCAACGGCTATGGGTTTGTTTGCGGCGATCCCCGCGGTCATCGGTTACAACCGATTCTCGGCTCGGGTCGAGATACTGATGAACCGCTACCACACCTTTTCCGAAGAGTTCAGCAGCATCCTCTACCGTGCGTCGCACGAAGTGAGGTCCGATAGACGATGATGACGGGACGCCCCACACGCCGTCGGCCGATGTCGGAAATCAACGTCGTGCCGTACATCGACGTGATGCTGGTGCTACTGGTGATCTTCATGGTGACGGCTCCTATCCTCACGCAGGGGGTGCTGGTGGATCTACCGAAGGCACCTTCAGAACCCATAGCGGAGAACCAGGATGATCCTCTGGTGGTCAGCATGCGGGCGGATGGTGCGTTGTTTCTGAACATCGGAATTCGGCGCAACGATGGTCACGGGACCCGCGTCACCATATTCTCGTTGGAGGAGCAGGCCGGAAAAATCATCCGCTCTCGGCCCGACATCGCGGTGTATGTACGCGCGGACCACTCGCTGGACTACGGCCAGGTAGTGGCATTGATGACCGCGCTGCAACGGGCCGGCGCTACGCGTGTTGGATTGATCACAGAACCGCCCGACCTGGGAAGCGGCGCTTGATTGCAGTGCGCGACTATGCGGCGCCGCTGCTGCTTGCGCTGGGGGTGCACGCGCTGATCGCGGCATCGCTGTGGGTCGGTTGGCAGCCCGGCATCGCGTCGAGCCCGATCGTAAAACCCCGGTTGGTGATCGCGGAACTCATCGTGCTGCAGGCACCGAAACCAAAGCCGCGCCCACGCGCTCAGCCGCAACCGGTGACCGCAGCCAAGCCGGAGCCCAAAGTCGAGCCCAAGCCGGAGCTAAAGCCGCAACCGCGTGAGGATCTGGAGGCCAAGGAGCGCGCGGCGCGACTGGCGGCCGAGCGCGCCCGGCAGACAGTGGATGCCGAGCGCCAGCGGCGGCTGGCCGAGCTCGCGAATTCATCCTTCGATCTTGCGTTGGCCGAAGAGTCCGAAGTCCTTTCTTCAGACGAAGAGGAACTCATTGCACGGACCTTTGCGCAGGGTATCTATCAACTGATTGTTGCGAACTGGTCGCGGCCGCCGAGTGCCCGCAACGGTATGCAGACGCGGTTGATCGTCGAACTGATTCCGACCGGGGATGTCTTGTCCGTAACCATAGTGCAGGGTAGCGGCAATGAAGCCTTCGACCGCTCGGCCGAGCAAGCCGTCCGCAAGGTGGGCAAGTTCGATGTACCGCGGGAGTCGGCGCTGTTCGAGCAGTATTTCCGGCGTTTCCCCGTCCTTTTTCGACCTGAGGATCTGTTACGTTGAAGTTGTTGAACACGTTGATTCGCCCGGTAATCGCACTGGTGGTGCTGCTCTGGGCAATCCTGGGCCACGCCCAGATCACCATCGAGATCGACCGCGGCTACGACAATCCAAAGCGAATCGCGGTGGTACCCTTCGGCCTGAGCGCGACGCTGCAGGGCGTCGAGGACGTGGCGGACATCGTGTCCTTCGACCTGGCGAGAAGCGGGCAGTTTGCGCCACTCGATTCGGACAACATGCTCAGCTATCCAACCCAGCCCAGCGAGGTCTATTTTCGCGATTGGCGGATTCTCAAGGCGGAATATCTGCTGATTGGCAGGACACAGCTCGAGTACAGCGGCCAGGTAACCATAAGCTATACGCTCTACGACGTATTCAACGAGCGCGTTTTGCTGAAGGAGAAACTCAGCGGCGTACCTTCGGCGATTCGTGACAATGCGCACCTTCTGGCCGACGCGGTGTACGAGAAACTCACCGGAATTCCCGGGGCATTTTCGACCAAGATTCTATACGTGCTTGCCAACGATATTGCTACCAGTAACCCGCGTTTTCGACTGCAGCTGGCCGATGCGGATGGTGCGCGTGCGCGTACCTTGCTCGATTCCAAGGAGCCGATCCTGTCCGCGACCTGGGCGCCGGACGGCAAACAGGTGGCCTACGTTTCGTTCGAGCGTGGCAAACCATCGATTTTCAGCCACGATCTGGCGTCGGGTACGCGCCGGCTGATCACCGATTTTCCGGGCCTCAACAGCGCGCCGGTCTATTCTCCCGACGGCCGCCAGATGGCGTTGGTGTTGTCCAAGGACGGTAATGCCGAGATCTACACGTTCGACCTCGCCGCACGGCAGTTGCGACGGATCACGCGTCATCACGCGATCGACACGGAGCCGAGTTGGACGCCGGACGGATCCGGATTGGTATTCACTTCAGACCGGGGCGGCAAGCCGCAGATCTATCGGGTCGATCTCACCAGCGGGTTGACGGAGCGTATCACCTTCGAAGGAGACTACAATGCGCGGCCGCGATTATTGCCCGACGGTAAACATATGGTGTTCATTCACCGTCGCCAAGGGCTGTTTCACGTCGCGCTGCTCGAACTGGAAAAGGACCGGTTGCGAATTCTCACGGAGACGAATCTGGACGAGTCGCCATCGATCGCGCCGAATGGCAGCATGCTAATTTATGCGACTCAGGTCGGAGGCCAGGGTATACTGGCGGTCGTCTCCATAGACGGTCGAGTGAAGTATCGGTTGCCGTCGTCGGCCGGGGATGTAAGGGAGCCCGCGTGGTCTCCCTTCATGAATGCGGCGCCCGATAGAACAAACGGAATGTCAGGTCCGTAATCTCTAATACTGCACAAGAAGACTGCACAGGAGAACAACATGCATAAGCTATGGCTACGCGAGATCTTTCTCGGCGTACTGGCCGGTTTGATTCTTGCGGGATGTCAGAGTTCCGGTACCCAGGAGCCGACCACCGAACCACTGCCCGAAGATACCGCGCCTGCCGTAACTCAACCGGTCGAACCGGAACCTCGCGATGTCGACGCCGACGGCAACCCGCTGGACCTGAATACCGGACAGCCGCTTGCGCGCACGTACTTCTTCGAGTTCGACAAAGCCGTGCTTCGGCCTGAAGCGTTGGCATCCCTGGAACTGCATGCTGGATTTCTGCGCAACAATCCGGATCGCCGGATCAACGTAGAAGGTCACACCGACGAGCGCGGTACCCGCGAGTACAACCTGGCGCTGGGCGAGCGCCGCTCGAATGCGGTGCGCACCTTCTTGGTGTCGTCTGGAGTAAGACGTTCCCAGATCGACGCGGTCAGTTATGGTGAAGAACGTCCGGTCGATCCCGGCCACGATGAATCTGCATGGCGGCAAAACCGTCGCGCGGAGGTCATCTACCGTTAGATGAGGCGCCGCCTAGCGACAATCGTGGTGTTCTATGCGGCCGCATTTGCGGCGCAGAACCCGGTCGCCCAGGCACCCGTGGTGGAGTCGTACGGTACGGCGGTCGGGGGGGCGGCGACCGGTGACTATGGTCCCGCCGCGGCTTCGGCGAGCACGATCAATGCCCCGGGTGCGGGGAGATCCGACGTGACGGAACTGTTCCAACTGTTGCAGGGATTGCAGATTGAAGTGCAGGAATTGCGTGGCCTCATCGAGGAGCAGCATCATCAGCTGAATCGACTCGCTCGTGAGCAGAACGAGCAGTACCTCGACATCGACCAGCGATTGAGGGGGCAGTCATCGGGTGCCGGCGGTGGCAGTTCCCGTGTAAGCGATACTGCTACGGGGAGCACTGGGACAATCGGGAGTGGTGAGCGGGACGCGTACACGCGGGCTTTCGATCTGATCCAGGAAAAACGCTTCCAGGAAGCGATTGACGGATTCAAACGACTGATCGTCGATTATCCCAATGGCCCCTACACGCCCAATTCCTTCTACTGGCTTGGCGAGCTGTATCTGATTCTGCCGGAACCTGAGCTGGAAACTTCCCGCCAGCGGTTCGTCCAGGTGGTGGATCTGTATCCTTCGCACCGGAAGGTCCCGGATGCGCTGTACAAGCTGGGGGTCGTTTACGGCCGTCTCGGTGAGCAGGACCGGGCCCGGGAGTATCTGAGCCGGGTCCAGTCTGAGTATCCCGACAGCCCCGCGGCGCGCCTCGCCAAATTGTACGCGGCGGAGTTGCGCTGACTCGGAGGTGACGCGTTCCGTGGAATCTTCCGCCGTGTCTTCGACTTCGCTGCGCATTACCGAGATTTTTTTCTCGCTGCAGGGCGAGGCCCGCACCGTTGGGCGGCCGACCTGCTTCATCCGGCTGACGGGTTGTCCACTGCGCTGTCAATACTGTGACACGGCCTATGCGTTCAGCGGCGGCTCGTCAATGTCATTGAAGACTGTGCTGGAACGGGTGCAGGGTTCGCCCACCCGATTGGTGACGGTCACCGGTGGTGAACCCCTCGCCCAACCGGCGTGTCTCGAACTGCTGCGCGTGCTTTGCGATGAAGGATACGACGTGTCCCTGGAAACCAGCGGTGCGCTGGACATCGGCGATGTGGACGCTCGGGTGAGTCGGGTAGTCGACCTTAAGACGCCGGGTTCCGGAGAAGTTCAACGCAACCGTTACGAGAACCTGGCGCTCCTGACCCCCAATGATCAGATCAAGTTTGTGATCTGCGATGCGACGGACTACCAATGGGCACGTATGAAGTGTCTGGAGTACGACCTGTTCGCCAAGGTCGGCGACGTGCTTTACTCCCCGAGCGCTGGGCAACTGGAGCCGCGTGAGCTGGCTGATTGGATTCTGCGAGATGGAGATCCCGTGCGGATGCAGCTGCAATTGCACAAAGTGATCTGGGGCGATGAGCCTGGACGGTGACCGAGAGTCAGCGCACTAGACGCGCCATTGTATTATTGTCAGGTGGGCTGGACTCGGCCACGGTGTTGGCGATTGCCCGAGCGGAAGGATTCGATTGTCTTGCGCTGTCCTTCGCGTACGGGCAGCGGCATCAGGTCGAGCTGGCCGCGGCGCGGTACGTGGCGAAGGCGTTCTCAGTGGTGGAGCATCGCACACTCGACATCGATCTGACGGCGTTTGGTGGCTCGGCGCTGACCGATTCACGAATCGACGTGCCGGAGGTGCCCCAGCAGGGTATCCCAGTTACCTACGTGCCGGCGCGCAATACTATCTTTCTGTCGTTAGCGTTGGGATGGGCGGAGGTGAAGGAGGTCTTCGACATCTTTATAGGCGTCAATGCGGTGGATTACTCCGGCTATCCCGATTGCCGGGCAGAATTCATTCGAGCGTTCGAGACGATGGCCAACCTCGCCACCCGTGCAGGTGTCGAAGGGAAGCCCGTGCGTATTCACACGCCCCTGATCGACCTCAGCAAGGCGGACATCATCCGGCGTGGCGTCGCTGCCGGAATCGACTATTCGCACACCGTCTCCTGTTATCAGCCCGACCCACAGGGAGGCGCGTGCGGACGATGCGACAGTTGCCGGGTGCGCCGCCAGGGATTTCTGGATGCGGGATTGGACGATCCGACTCGCTATCAGGGGTAGCCCCAGGCAAGACTCGGGTCAAAGGCCGGTCAGAAGAAGGTGCGAGAATCGAGATGGTGGGTCGTCTCGGGTTCGAACCGAGGACCAACGGGTTAAAAGCCCGGTGCTCTACCAACTGAGCTAACGACCCAGGAAAAAGAGCCGCATAGTGTAGCGGCGCGCCTTCAAAAGACAAGCGAACGCTTCCCCGTGTCAGCGTTGCAAACCCTCAGGGCCACGCCTACAGTGGTTTGCTGTGCATCGGCCTGGGGATCGGATTGTGAACGCCGTGTTGACCGGTCAGAACGCTCTGATCACCGGTGGTGGGAGCGGCATCGGCCTGGCCTGTGCGAAGGCTCTTCTCAACGATGGGGCCGCCGTGACGCTGATGGGCCGTCGACTCGATCGGCTCGAACGCGCCGCTGCGGATCTACCTCGGGAGCGGGTCAGCATAGTGGCGGGTGACGTGGGCAGCGAAGCGGATGTCGAACACGCGGTTGCCGTGGCGGAACAACATGGAGCGCTCACAATTGCCGTGGCGAACGCGGGTATCGGAGGCCTCGGCCCGCTCATTGCGACAACCTCGGAACAATGGAATTCCGTCATTCAGACCAATCTGACCGGCACCTTCCACACATTCAAATTTGCGGGCGCAGCGATCGGGCGCGCAGGGGGCGGCGCGATGTGCGCTATCTCGTCGATCGCCGGGTTGAGAACCCATCGGTTCATGGGGCCGTACTGCGTCAGCAAAGCGGGCGTCGACATGCTGGTGCGCAACACCGCGGACGAACTTGGGGTTGCTGGTGTTCGGGTAAACAGCGTTCTACCCGGCCTGGTGGACACTGAACTGGCGGCGGGGTTGTTCGCCACCGAGTCGGTCCACGAGGATTACCTTTCCTGCATGCCGTTGGCACGCACCGGTACGGTTACAGACATCTCGGCCGCGGTGCGGTTTCTCTGTGGTCCGGAATCGGGCTGGATCACCGGGGTGAATCTGTCGGTAGATGGTGGTCATCATCTGCGCCGCGGTCCGAATGTAGAGGTTTTTTCACGCTCGCTGTTCGGTGATGAGTTGACCGAAGGTAGAACGAAGCGGCAGGAGGATTCATGACACGACTCAGCAAGCTCAGCCGCTCGATTGAGAACAAGGTCGCCGTTGTTACCGGCGCTGCCAGCGGGATGGGACGAGCTACCAGCCGATTGTTCGCGGATGAAGGTGCGCGCGTTGCCGCATTGGATGTCAGTGCGCAGTCGCTGACGAGGGTGGTCGAGGAGATTAATGACGCGGGCGGCGAGGCGCGCGCGTGGACCGTGGATCTCGCCGATCGAACCGCCATCGATGCCTCGATCGAGGAAATCGCGGCGCATTTTGGCGGAATCGACATACTGATCAACAACGCCGGAATTTCGATCCCGCTGCCCATCGATTCAGACGAATACGAGGCCGCCTGGGAGAAATCGATGGATATCCTGATCACGGCGCATACCCGGACGATCCGGGCTGCGTTGCCTTACCTGCGCCGGTCCGAATCACCGCGGATCGTGAACATCGCTTCGACTGAAGGGCTGGGCGCCACGCGGTTTCAGAGTGCTTACACGGCTGCCAAACACGCGGTGATCGGTTTGACCCGATCCCTCGCAGTGGAGTTCGGCGCCGAGGGAATTACCGTCAACTGCATCTGCCCGGGCCCGATCCGAACAGGCATGACCGAAGGGATTCCCGAGGAGCAGAAGCAGGAATACGCGCGTCGCCGGGTTGCCCTACGGCGCTATGCGGATCCGGAAGAGGTTGCGCACGGTACCCTGAGCCTGGTCCTCCCGGCGGCGAGCTTCATCACCGGCGTGACGTTGCCGGTCGACGGCGGCCTGACGATACGAAACGCCTGAACCGCTCGGGACGAAGGAAGTCCCCATCGTGAATGCGAATGCCGACCGGGTGCCGTGGCGCACGATCGTAGCGTACGGCTCCCCCGGGGTGGGTGCCGGCTACATGTATCTCGTGGTCAACCTGTATGTGATGAAGTTCTCTACCGACGTGTTGCTGATTGCGCCCGCGGTGATGGGCGTCATATTCAGCGTGTCGCGGATCTGGGATGCGATTTCGGATCCGATGGTGGGTTATCTCAGCGATCGTACACGGCACCCCATGGGTCGGAGGCGCACGTGGATTCTGGCCAGCGTGCTGCCCATCGCCGGCACCTTCGTGATGTTGTTTTCGCCGCCCGACGACCTCGACAAAGCCGGGTCGATTGCCTGGATGGCGATTGGAGTGATCGGTTTCTACTCCGCAATGACACTGTTCATCGTTCCGCACATGTCGCTGGGCGCGGAACTGACCACCAACTATCACGAACGCAGCCGGCTGTTTGGTTTGCGCCACGCCGCCTTCACGGCTGGATCGATTCTGGCGCTGGTGAGCATGCAGATCTTCATCAACGCGGAGCAGGAGGGACCGGCTGTAGCGCGCGCTACGGCTTCTTCCTTGGCCTGGCTGGCGGGCGGGATTTCGGTGATTTTGATTGTTTATGCAGTGATCAAGCTGCGAGAGCGGCCTGATTTTCAAGGGCGCATGAAAAGCAATCCGTTCAAGGCGTACGCGGATGTCTGGAGAAACCATCACGCGCGCCTGTTGATCATCGTTACGTTCATCGAAAACGTGGGCTCCGCGGCGATCGGCGCGCTGACCC
Source organism: Gammaproteobacteria bacterium (assembly GCA_004357385.1). Lineage (GTDB taxonomy): Bacteria > Pseudomonadota > Gammaproteobacteria > Pseudomonadales > Azotimanducaceae > SMWF01. Next base: position 68,822 of record SMWF01000117.1, read on the forward strand.
TGTACGTGGCGCAATACGTCGTGGGCAGACCCATGCTGGCGCCCTTGATGATTCTCTCCTACATGATCCCGTCAGCGCTGTCGGTTCCGCTGTGGATACCGTTGTCGCGGCGCTTCGGAAAAATCCGGCTGTGGGTCTTTTCCATGCTGCTGACAGGGTTTTCGTTTGGCGGGATGTTTTTTCTTCCTTTTCTGGACGAGACGATGAAGATCTGGACGATCTTCGTGCTGGCGTTTTTCGCTGGGCTGGCCGCCGGGTGCGGCGGCACGGTCGGACCCTCGGTGCAGGGGGATGTGATCGACTACGACGAGTACCTGACGGGCGAGCGTAAGGAGGGGGCCTACTTTGCGGCCTGGAACTTCGTGTTCAAGAGTGCCACGGGCGTGATGCTGTTGCTCACCGGCTTTGTTTTACAGTTCTCTGGTTTTACCCCGAATCAGGAGCAGACGATGACCACGCAGATTGCCATGGTGTCGCTGTACGGGGCGTTTCCGTTCGTCTGTTACATCATAGGGGCGGTATTGTTCAGCCGCTTTACGCTGGACGAATCGGCCCATGCCGAGATTCGTGCGGAACTGGATTCCCGGCGCGGTGCCGCGACCAGTTGAACGTGGACCCGATCAACGCCCCGTGAAGTTCCCAGGTCGTCGTTCCGCGACGGCGCGTACGCCTTCCTTGTGGTCCTCGGTCTTCTGCAGTCGAAACTGCTCGATGAATTCGTGGTCGGTCTGGGCTTTGACGGCATCGGCGAGTCCCTGGCGCATCGTTGCGCGTACCGAGGTGACCGCCAGCGGCGCGTTCTCCGCGATCTCGGCTGCAAGTCCCAGTGCGGCGCCACGCAGTTCGTCTTCGTCGACCAGCAGATCGGCAAGTCCCCACTCGTAGGCCGTTTCGCCGTTGATTCGGCGGCCCGTGTAGAACATCAGATTGGCGCGTTGCTGTCCGATCAGGCGTGGCAATGTGTAGGTCAGCGCAAACCCGGGGTGGAAGCCCAGCTTGACGAAGTTTGCGGTGAAACGTGCCGAGGGCGACGCCACCCGAAAGTCGGGCATAACTGCGAGGCCGAAACCACCGCCGACCGCGGCTCCCTGAATCGCGGCGACCACGGGTTTCTTGCAGGCAAACAGTCGCACGGCGGCGGTGTAGAGCGGGTTACCGCTTTCTTGCGTGCGCGTGTCACGATCGTCCTGCTGTGAGCGATCGCCAAAGTTGGCGCCGGCGCAGAAGTGTTTGCCGTCCGCGGCGAGTACCAGCGCCCGGCAGTCCACATCCTCGTCGAGCGCTTCGAAGGCGTCGCCGAGCGCGTTGATCAGCGCGGTGTCGAAGAAGTTGTTGGGTGGGCGCTGGATCTCGACCAGCGCCACATGATTACTGAGGCTGACTTCTACGTCGCCGTATCGCATGTTGACGTCTCCGTTGACTTGTCGCCATCCGGCTACCTGACGGATTGAAAAACCCGCGGCGGATGGCGTTCGTGGGCCATCTTGTCCAGCGGCTTGTGAAATTGCAACGCGTGTCGCACAGTGAGTTGGCAACGACGGGACGAACCATGCTCAGTTGGCGGATTGGCGACGTGAAGATTACCCGGATCGTGGAGTTGACCACCGCGTCGCTGGGCCCCTATCTGTTGCCCCAGGCCGAACCCGCCGAAATGCTCAAGGTGCCCTGGTTGGCGCCATTCGTCGACCCGGAGGGTCGAATCGTTCTCAGCGTGCACAGTTTCGTGGTGGAATCACAGGGCCAGTGCATCGTCGTCGATACCTGTATCGGCAACGACAAACCGCGCAACTACCCGCGTTGGAATCTGATGCAGGGCGAGTTTCTGGCCGACTTCATGGCGGCGGGGTTCACGACCGAGCGGGTCGACACGGTGCTGTGCACCCATATGCACGTCGATCACGTGGGCTGGAACACGCGCCTGGTCGATGGCGAATGGGTTCCGACCTTTGATAATGCGCGTTATCTGTTCGCCGAGCAGGAATGGGCACACTGGAAGGATGAACCGCAGGAGTACGGCCCCGTGATCGAGGACTCCGTCCGACCGGTATTTGACGCGGGTCTGGCGGATCTGGTTCAGAGTACTCATCGGGTCACCGATGAAGTGTGGCTGGAACCCACGCCCGGGCACACGCCGGGCCACGTCAGCATTCATCTCGCGTCGCGGGGCGAGGAAGCCATCATCACGGGGGACATGATTCACCATCCGTGCCAGATCGCGCACCCGCAGTGGTCAAGTGATGCGGACGTGGACCAGCAACAGAGTGCGGCCACCCGGGATGATTTCCTGGCCCGCTACGCAGACCGGCCGGTTCTGATTATCGGCACCCACTTCGCTGCGCCGACCGCCGGCCGGATCGTTCGCGATGGAGACGCGTTCCGGCTGGATTACTAAGCGGCTTGTCCACGAGGTGAAATCAGGAGGCACATTCAGCTCGCTGGCTGAGCCTGATTTCCGTTGGCTCTGGCTGGGCTCGTTGGGTTCCTCCTTCGCGATGAACATGCAGATCGTCGCGCGCGGTTGGCTGGTGTATGACCTGACCTCTTCGGCTATGGATCTTGCCTGGGTGACGATGTCATTCACGTTGCCGCAGGTGCTGTTCTCACTCTGGGGCGGGGTGATCGCGGACCGGCTTCCCAAGCGCCGCATTATCGCGGTGGCGCAAAGCCTGAACTTCGCTGCCACGCTGATCATGGCGACGATCATCATTACTGGGCGGGTCGAGTTCTGGGACTTCATCTGGATTGGCGCCTTCAACGGCACCGTGCTGGCGCTCAGCATGCCCGCGCGTCAGGCGTTCGTCCCGGAACTGGTGGGTGAAGGACGCGTGTTCAACGCCATGGCGCTGAACACCGCGAGTTGGAACCTGTCACGAATTCTGGGCCCGACAGTCGCCGGGGGACTCATCGCCATGCTGGCGCACGGTGACACCAGCTCCACCTATGGCGTGGGAATCGTCTACTACGCGATTGCCGGACTGTATTTCATCTCTGCGGCGTTGGTCGCTTTCATTCGAGTCCAGCCCCGGGTGGTGCGAAGCTCCGAGGCGACCGTGCTGAACGAAATTGCGGCCGGCTTCCGCTACGTTGTCGCCCATCCGCCGGTGCTCGGTCTGATCCTGTTGTCCATCCTGCCATTCCTGTTCGGCATGCCGATCAACACGTTGCTCCCGGCCTTCAACGAAGATGTCCTCAAGGGTGGACCAGACAGCCTCGGCATACTGCTCGGCAGCATGGGGGTGGGCGCGATCGTGGGTTCGCTGATGCTCGCTCGGCTTGGCGGAATTCGCCGCAAAGCGCGTTGGCTGGTTGCTACTTCGATTGCCTGGGGCGGACTCATGGGCGGCTTTGCCGCGACCCGGGAGCTGTACGCCGCAGCGTTGCTGATGGCAGCCATCGGCTGGGTGAGCGCCTGGAACATGTCGCTGAATCGCGGTCAGTTGCAGGTGATTGTTGCGCCGGAAATGCGTGGCCGGATCATGAGCATCGACATGATGTCTCATGGACTCATGCCCCTGGGCATCATCCCGATCAGTCTGATCGCGGAGCGCGTCAGCATTCCGGTGGCGCTGGCGAGCGCGGGATCGATGTTCGTGCTGGCAGTTCTGGCCGTGGCGATGACCCGCGCGGTGCGCGAGATCGATCGGCCAGCACCGCGCTGATTCAGGCGCTTGCGATCCGCTCCAGAACCGGCCGGATAATATCGAGAAACTTCTCCGGGTGCTCGCTCATGGGGAAATGCCCCAACCCGGACATCGTCTGGTACCGCGCGCCGGGAATCAGGCCCGCCAGTTCTTCGCCAGCGGCCGGTGTGCCGCTCCAGTCGTACTCACCATTCAGAATGTCCACAGAGATCCGGTTGGTGTCGATTTGCCGGGCATTCTCCCGGACGTCGTGGTCCACGGAATAGTAATACAGGTCGCCTTTGAACACCGCCGGCGCGCCTTGGCTATACACCCAGATGGTTTCCCGCTTGCTCGGTTCCGGACTGGTGGGAGCCATCAGCGTGTACATCATGTGTGCTTTGAAGTCGTTGCTGATGCCCGGGTGGTAGAACTCGTCCATGTAGCCACCCGGGGTGTGGGCCGAGGCTTCCAGACCGACGACCGCTCGAAACGCATCCGGATGGCTGATTGCCAGATCGATCGCCAGATGACCACCGATGGAGCTGCCCATGTAGACCGGCCGTTCGAGTTCCAGCGCGGCGGCGAGGCCGACGGGGACGCTCATCAGAAAGTCCCGGGTCAAACGGTACTCCTCGGTCCACCAGGACTTGTTGGTGGGAGGCACTGATTTGCCGTGATACGGGAGATCGTAGGCGATCATCTGGAAGCGTTCCTGCAGCGCTGTATCTTCCAGCACGTGCCGCCACTGCCGGGCGTCCGCACCGGCGGTGTGTTGCAGCAGCATTGGAATTCCCTTGCCCGTGGTTTCGAAGTAGACGCGGTGCTCGCAGGCGTCGAGGTCGAGATAGACGTATCGGCCCGTCGCGGTGTCGAACTTAGCCATTGTTCACCTCCCGCATGATTTCGATGAACCGGCGCAGCGCGGGGTAGTAGGCACAGAAGTGTGTGGTATCCCCGTGAATCTCGAATCCGTGATGCAAGCTCGCCGGATAGACGTCCTGATAGAAGGGCTTGGGCACCGCTTCGAGCAATCGCGCCCAGTCGTCGTCGGGCGCCGCAATGTGGAGGTTCCCGGCCAGGCTACCGAACCAGGGTTCGATGGAACGAATCTTGCCATCTGCGATGTCGATTCGGGTGCTCTGCGAGCCGATGTCCAGCTTCAACGTGCTGTTCCAGAAACGTGCGTGAAGCTGGAACTCCCCGTCCTCGTTGGCCCGTGTGCGCACTGTTGACCAATCCAACACTTACAACCCCCTCATGTCTTCTGCCTTGGCAAGACCAGCCTATCCGAATATCGTGGGCATCAGTACACCTCTGCAGTCGGAGGCGGATCGTGGCACGAAACTGGCGGGTTTTGGGATTGTCGATACTGCTGTGGACTGGGCCCCTTGTGGCGCAGGTGGATGTCTACCGTTCCGTGGACGAACAGGGCGTCGTTGCATTCAGCGACACGCGCCAGCACGATACCGACGAGCACTTCCAGCTGTCGATGGTGACCCCGGCGCCGGAAATGATTGAAGCCCACGGCAGATTGATGAAGCAGCAACTCGAACTGATCGCGCTGCTCGAACAGTCTCGCCAGGCACGCGCTCAGGAGACCCTCGAGCGCCGCCGCCAAAACGTGGAGCTTGCCCGGGCGAGGCTCGCCCTCGAACAGGAACGCAATGCCGTGGCCCATGAAGAGAGCTCCCGCAACTATGGCTATGCCTACCCGGTTGGCTACAGTTACCGATACCAGCGCCGGCAGGGTTACCGGCTCGGTTACCGACACGAGTATGGCTATGGTCAGCGCAGCGGCCAGCTACCCGCTCGCCCCGGTTACGGCAGCCGTCCAGGGTATGGCGGGCGGCCGGGTCACGGGGTGGATCATGGGTTGCGCCGCGGGTCGCAGACCCTCAGCAAACCGTTCATCACCAAAGGCTGATCAGTGGTGGCGGTGCGCATCGGACTCTTATCGGATACACATATCCCCGAAGCACGTCGTGAGCTCTGGCCACAGGTGTTCGATGCATTTGATGGGGTCGACTGCATCTTTCACGCCGGTGATGTGCACGAATTTCACGTACTCGACGCGCTGGCCGAGGTCGCTCCGGTTTACGCTGCCCGGGGTAACGGGGAGGACGGCTCAGCGGGCCGAGACGTCCAGCCCGAGGATCCGCGCGTACGCTACGCCTGGCTGCTGGAATTTCATGGCCTGAAGGTAGGTCTGACCCACTACGTCCCGATTCCGGACCGGCCCCCCAACCTGACCATGGCCCGGTGGGTCGAGCGATTTTTCCCGGACCAGCGGCCGGATGTGATCGTGTCCGGCGACACCCACATCGAGCGCGTCACCGAAGTGGACGGGATCCTGTGCGTCAATCCGGGATCGCCGACCTATCCCCACAACCACGATACGCAGCTGGGGACCATCGGGTTCCTGGATATCGACGTGGGAACCGTTGAGGCGTCGATCTGGCAGCTCGCGGAGCACGGCATCGAACCCTTCGAGTGGGGGCGATGGGGCTGATTCGATGCGTGGGCATGTCGGGATCCTGTGCCTGACTGCCGCTGGGTTGGCGGCCCGGAGACGCTGGGGCTCCAGGGACGATTCGACGAAGCCTGTGCACTGCTGGATACCGTGCGCGGGGAGCTGGGGCGGGATGCTGGAGCCGATGGCTTTGCCGTCGACGCAGGCCACGTGATCGCCCTCGTATCCGAGGGACCCGAAGGCATCGCGTGGAACGAGCGTCTGATCGCCTTCGCTGAGACCAGCAATAGTCCTGCGGCGCAGGAGTGGCTGGGTTCGCTGTAGGGCGAGACGTTCTTTGCGGGCCGTGATGAGCCGGACCGGCTGCGATCGACTCGCCCGGCTCGAACGCCTCGCAGGCGAAGCGCCGGAAACTTAGTCGCTACCGTCCTTCGGCAGTCCGAGAATCCGTTCGGCGATGATGTTGCGCTGAATATTGGGCGTGCCGCCGCCGATGACTACATTTGGCCAGTTCAGTGCCGCCTTGGTCCACTTGCCCCCCTCAATCGCGTGCGCGCCGCCGTTCAGTTCCAGCCCGGCCTGACCGTTCAGCTCCATGGCGAAGTCGTCCATCTCGATTTCCAGACTGGCCCGGTGCAACTTGTTCACGGAGGTTTCGCTGGATAACGGTTCGTCGTTGAGCTGCTTGGTCAGATAGCGCAGGCCGTTGTACTTCATTGCGGCGATTTGCGCCTCGAAGCGCGCCAGCTTGCGGCGCACCAGCGGATCTTCGCGAGCGGGCTTGCCCGCTTTGCGGGTGTGCTTCACCAATTCCTTGAGCGTATCCAGCTTGCCGAACATCTGGGTCACCTCGCCGATGCTCGAGCGTTCGTTGGCCAGTGCCGAAACGGTCACTGCCCAACCCTTGCCCTCCTCGCCGAGACGCTGGTTCACTGGCACTTTGACGTCTGTGAAGAATATCTCGGCGAAGTGCTTATCACCCGCCATGTTTTCGATCGGACGCACGTCTACGCCGTCGGATTTCATGTCGACCAACAGGCAGGTGATGCCTTCATGCTTGACCGCAACGTCGAAGTCGGTACGGGTCAGCAGGATGATCCAATCGGCCCATGGGGCGAGTGTGGTCCAGGTCTTCTGCCCGTTCACCACGTAGTGATCGCCGGTCAGCACTGCCTTGGTCTGGATCGACGCGAGGTCGCTGCCGTAGTTCGGCTCGGAATAGCCGGTGCAGAAGGTGCCCTCGGAATCCAGAATGTATGGAATGAAACGCTGCTTCTGTTCTTCGGTGCCGTACTGGATGATTCCGGGCCCGACCCAGGCGAGACCCATCATGTCGGTCCCCAGAGGCGGCGCCTTGGCCAGTGCCATTTCTTCTTTCAATATCGATTGCTCGATCAGTCCGCCGCCGCCGCCGCCGACTTCGACCGGCCAGGAGAATCCAACCCAGCGTTTCTCGCGCACCTTGGTCAACCAGTCCTTCAGGAACTGCGGCCCACGTTCTTTTGGAGCCGGCAGGTTGTCTTTCAGGAATGTTCGCACCTCTTCGCGAAAAGACTGTTCTTCGGGCGTGTATTCGAAATCCACTAGAGTCCTCCCAATTCGGCGACGCGGTCATAATGATAGTCGGTATCGCCGAACATCGGCCGTGCCCACTTCGAGCGCTTCAGGTACAGCTGGATGTCGTACTCTGCCGTGAAACCAATGGCGCCGTGCAGTTGTACGGCGTCGATGCCGATCCGGGCGAAGGCGTCAGAGGCATAACCTTTTGCCAGCGACACCGCCCGTGACAGTTCCTCGGGCGCGTCATCGACCGTCCAGGCCGCGTAGTAGAGCAGCGAGCGAAACGATTCGATGTCGACGTACATATCGGCCAGGCGGTGCTTCACACCCTGATACTTGCCGATGAGATTGCCGAACTGGACGCGTTCTTTGGCATAGCTGGTGGTTATTTCCAACGCCGCGTCCGCCGCGCCGACCATCTCGGCGGTCACCGCGACCGCGCCGCAGTCCGTCAGGTAGGTGAGATCGGCCTCGGCCAGTGTCAGCACCCGGTCCGGGTCCAGCGAAACGTTGTCGAGAACCAGCGTGCCCATGGGTTTGGTACGGTCGATTATCGGCTGGTCCGTCACACTGAGGCCTTTGGTATCGCGCTCGAGCAGGGCAAGCTTCAGTTCGTTGTGCTCGGCGCCGGCACGGAACGCGACGACGAACAGATCTGCGCTGCCTGCGTCGGGAACGTAGGGTTTGCTGCCGCACAATCCTCCATCACCGGCCGCGAGCGTGACGGCGTCGGCGTCGATCCAGTTGGGTTCGTCGTACAGCGCGAGGGTCGCTACGCAGCTGCCATCTGCGAGTCCAGGTAGCCAGGCCTGCCGTTGTGCGGCGTCGCCGCAGCGCAGCAGCGCCGCGGCCGCGAGGGTGTTGGAGACGAGCGGCAGAGGGCTGAGGCCGCGCGCGGTCTCTTCCAGGACGACCGTCAGGTCGATCCAGCGTAAACCGACGCCGCCGAATTCTTCGGGGATGATCAAACCCAACCAGCCGAGTTCTGCCATCTTTTTCCACAGCGGCGGTGAAAAGGCCGGTTTTGCGGATACGATTTCCCGGACCGTGGTCATGGCGCAGTCTTCGTGCATGAAGCGCCTGACCTGATCGCGAAGCATTTCCTGTTCTTCGGTGAAGCCGAAGTTCATGGGTAGGTCCTTTGTTTAAGCGTAGCGATGGGTGAGTTCATCATGACGCATGTACCACACCCGCTTCGAGCAATTCATCGATGGCCTCCGCGTAGCCGATCTCAGCGAGGATCTCGCGGGTGTGCTGACCGACCTCGGGTGCGGGTCCACCGGGTGCAGCGGGCGTGCCGAGAAACCGTGGGGCTGACCTGGCATCGCGGAGACGACCCGCAATCGGGTGATCGAGTTCGCGGAACATTTCGTTGTGCTGGATCTGCTCGTCCTCCGGGAGTTCCTCCAGGCGCCGGGCGCTCGCAAAGGGCACGTCCTGGGCTTTCAACCTGGCGCCCGCTTCCGCGATGCTCAGCTTAGCCGCCGCGGGGAAGACCTGCTCGCGCATGACCTTTGCATATTCGGTGCGGTGTTTGATTCGCTCGGCCATGGTGGCAAAGCGCGGATCGTCGGCGACCTCCGGGAAGCCATAGGCCCGACACAGCCCTGCGAACTCATGGTCCGACAGGGTCATGGTGGCGCCCCAACCATCGGTGTAGTGCACCACGCTGCCGGCCGCACCGATCGGCGGGCGAGCAACGATGTCATCATCTCCCAACAGAATTTGATCCGCGGCCGCATCGGACCAGAGGAAGGCGATCGCCACGTCCAGCATCGACAGCTCGATGTGTTGACCCTTGCCTGTTTTCGATCGCGCCAGCAGCCCAGCAGTGATTGCCTGACAGCCGTTGTAGGCCGTCAGCTTGTCCAGAATCAGTTGATTGACCTGTTGCGGTTGGTCGGGGTTGTCCTTGTCGATGCGCCCCTGAACTGCGGCAATTCCCGAATAAAACTGAATGATCGGGTCGTAGGCACGCTCGTCGGCCCGAGGCCCGTTCTGTCCGAAGCCGCTGATCGACAGGTAGACGAGCCCCGGATTGTCTGCGCGCAAGGTGTCGTACCCGACGCCCAGGCGGTCGACAACCCCCGGACGGAAGTTCTGGATCACGACGTCGCTGGATGCGGCCAGACGTTTGACGATGCCCTGGCCTTCGTGATGGCCGAGATCCAGGGCGATGGACCGCTTGCCGCGATTGAGCACGTGGAACAACCCGGAGAAGCCGTTGCGGTTACTGCCGACATGCCGCTGGATGTCGCCCTCCAGGCGCTCGACCTTGATCACCTCCGCGCCCTGGTCCGCGAGCAACGTGGCGGCCAGCGGTCCCGAGACCACGGCCGAAAGATCGAGCACCTTGAACCCCGTCAGTGGCCCGGACATCTGGGTCAGTTCCTTAGCTTAGCCGCGCATCGGATTGATGGGTGGCCAACTGTCCTTGGTTGACAGAATTGCTTCGCCGATGGCTTCGACGTCCCAGGGCCCTTCGTCGTCTTCCTTCGCGGCCAGCGGTGTAATTTGCCATGACAGCAGCGATACGCGATTGCCGGCCACCAGGAACTGGCGTCCCGTGACGTCCTTGGCTTCGTCCGTGCACAGCCACACCACGGGCGGCGAGACCTTGTCCGGCGGAAACGAATCCTGCACTTCCTCCGGCAGAATGTCTTCGGTGAGGCGCGAGGTGGCCGTGGGTGCCAGAACGTTGACGGTCACGCCGTACTTCACGCCCTCGAGGTAGAGGCAGCGCATGAACCCTGCGATGCCTGCCTTGGCGGCGCCGTAGTTGGTCTGGCCGAAATTTCCCAGCAATCCTGAGGTTGAACTGGTCATTATGATTCGGCCGCCATGGCCTTGCTCGAGCATCTGGTCATAAGCCGCTTTGCTGACCAGGTAAGTGCCGCGCAGGTGCACGTCCATGACCACGTCCCACATCTCGTCCGTCATGTTCTTGAACGACTTGTCACGCAGGATGCCGGCGTTGCAGATGCAGATGTCGAGCTTGCCGAAGCTATCGATAGCGGCTTGAACCATCGCTCGAGCCGCGGCCGGGTCGGACACGGAACCATAGTCGGCCACTGCCTGACCGCCAGCCTCGGTGATCTCCTTGACGACTTCGTCGGCCATGTTGTGCCCGGCGCCGGTCCCGTCCCGGGCCCCTCCGAGGTCGTTGACCACCACCGCAGCGCCCTCCTGGGACAGCAACAGCGCGTGGGTGCGGCCAAGGCCACCACCCGCGCCAGTCACCAGTGCAACTTTTCCATCCAGCATACCCATACGGGTTCTCCTGTCAGCGTTGATTGGATTCGTCGGGGAGGCCACGCCCCACGGTCAAGAGCCCGTTGGCGACCCGTTGGGAACCCTCGCAGATCGCCTCGCCGGCGAAACCTCAGCGGAACCTCGTGCCTCTTCCGCTCGAATTCCTGCCTCTTGTGTTCGTGCGCGGTTGCTTGGCAGGATGACCCGCTCGGCGAAGTCTATGAGAAAAGCCGGCTTGGGCCAACTTAAGCTCAGGTCTATAAACAGGCCAAATTTGGGAGATGTCATGTCTGATGCACTGTTCGATTTCACCGACAAGATAGTACTGGTCACCGGCGGCAGCCGCGGGCTGGGCAAAGCGATGGCGCTGGCGTTTGCGCAACGTGGGGCCGACGTGATCGTTGCCAGCCGCAAGCTCGACAATTGTCAGGAGGTTGTGACCCAGATCGAGGCGCTGGGACGGCGAGGTCTTGCCCACGCTTGTCATATCGGCCACTGGGACGAGGTCGAAGGTTTGGCGGATGCAGCCTATGCCGAGTTCGGGCGTGTCGACGTGTTGATCAACAACGCCGGGATGTCGCCACTCTACCCGTCGCTGGTGGATGTCAACGAGGAACTATTCGACAAGGTGATCGCCCTCAATCTGAAGGGTCCTTATCGGCTGAGTGCTCTGATCGGTACCCGGATGGCCGAGGGGGAGGGGGGCAGCATCATCAACATCTCGAGCACTGCATCGGTCAGTCCGAGCCCGGATTCTGAGCCCTATGGAGCCGCCAAAGCGGGCTTGAACAACATCACTCGGTCCTTCGCGTTCGCCTTCGGGCCGAAAGTACGCGTGAACTGTGTCATGGCGGGACCGTTTCTGACGGACATATCGCACGCCTGGGACATGGAGGCGTTCGAGAAGCGCGCGACGACGACCATGGCGCTGGGGCGTGGCGGCCAACCTGAGGAGATCGTTGCCGCCGCACTGTATCTGGCCGGTCCGGGGGGCAGCTTCACCACGGGGTCCATTATCCGCGTCGACGGCGGTACCCGTTGATCACGTCCTGCCGAGTGCGCAGCGCCCCCGTCGGACCCCGTGGCGCTACGTGAGGCTTGAAAAAGCTGCCACGACGGCGTTCGCCGGGTTTCTGCCGGTCAATCGCGCGATGGTCTCCATGCCGCCCGGATTCGCAATGTTGTATTCGAGTACGTAGGGGCCCGCAATGTCGATGGCCGCGAATCGTACGCCACGGTCGCGCAGAAATGCGGTAACGCGCTGCACGATGCGCCGCTCTGCCGTCGTCAGAGTATGGCAGACGGCGTGCGCTCCGGCGCTGAGATTGGCCCGGTGGTCTGGACCAGGGAGTCTGCGGTAACAGCCGACGATCTCGCAGTTGGCCACCAGCACGCGCGTCTCGCCGACTTCGATCTCTGGAACGTAGCGCTGCAGAATGCAGTAATTGGAGGCGTGGGGCCCGGTCAGCTCCTCGAGCAGCGTGTCCAGTCCCGGGTGGTTCGGGTCGACCTGGTCCACGTGGTGGCCGAAGCTACCGGCGGAGGGTTTCAGCACCCAGTCTCCGCCAGTGTCCACCATCGAGCGTAACCACGCCGGATCGCAGCTGGCATAAGTCTCTGGGTGCAGATCCGCGAGTTCGGTCAGCGGCAGCGCATGTTTGGCGTGCAGTTCGAGCAGCGCGGTCGACGTGTTGACCATCCGACTCGGCTGGACGTTGGCGAGCAACTGCATGCGGTCGAGGAACGAGTGCCGATTCCCAAGGCCGAGCAGCCAGATCAGATCGAACTCGTCCAACCGGTGGTCGTCGGGGCTAAGCGTCAGCAGGCCGCCGACACTACGTACGGCATTCTGATCCCGGCGCACCACGTTCCACCCTGCGTCTTCGAAGGCCGCCGCCAGTCGCTCCGGGTTGTCGTTGGCCGCGTCGGCGGTGGCGGTGCTAAGCAGACAGACTGACGGCATGGCGAAACCTGACGTGGAATGTACACATGGTAAGCGTTGCGGCCCCCTGTGCTAAAATCCCAGGCCCCTGATGTGAGGAGCGGCAAGCCTCTCGCGGGCGCAGCCACGCATGAATCTGCCGGACCACAGTCTGCACGGTGACCAGATCCCGGTCTATGAACCGGAGTCCTTGAGCCCGTTCGCCAGCGCCGCGCTGAAATCCGAGATTACCGGATTGCTCGAATCCCGCAATGCGGTATTGGTGGCGCACTATTACGTCGACCCGGACGTTCAGGACCTGGCGGAAGAGACCGGCGGATGCGTGGCCGATTCCCTCGAGATGGCGCGCTTCGGGCGCGACCACCCGGCCCAGACGCTGATCGTGGCGGGGGTTCGCTTCATGGGCGAAACCGCGAAAATCCTGTCGCCTGAAAAGCGGGTGTTGATGCCGACTCTGGAAGCCACATGTTCCCTGGACCTCGGCTGTCCCCCGGACGAGTTCGAAGCGTTTTGCGCGGCGCACGAGGACCGGACGGTGGTGGTGTACGCGAATACCTCGGCTCGAATCAAAGCCATGTCCGATTGGGTGGTCACCAGCAGTGTGGGGTTGGCGATCGTCGAGCACCTCGCGGCGCGCGGGGAGAAAATTCTGTGGGCGCCGGACAAGCATCTGGGTGCGTACATCCGCCAACAGACCGACGCCGACATGTTGTTGTGGAGTGGCGCCTGCATCGTCCACGAAGAGTTCAAATTCAAGGCGCTGTTCGAGCTTAAAGCCGTGTACCCGGAGGCGGCGGTGCTGGTGCATCCGGAGTCACCGGCCGCGGTCATCGGCATTGCGGATGCGGTGGGTTCGACCAGCCAGCTCATACATGCCGCCCAGACGCTACCCAACGAAATTTTCATCGTTGCCACCGACCGCGGGATATTCCATAAGATGCGCGCTGCCGCACCCGGCAAGCGGTTCATGGAGGCACCCACCGCGGGAGACGGCGCCACCTGCCGCAGCTGTGCCCATTGTCCATGGATGGCGATGAATGAGCTGACTCAGTTGCGCGATTCCCTGTTGGCGGGGAACCGGGAGATCTTCGTCGACCCGGAAATCGGTCGGCAGGCGATGTTGCCGTTGCGCCGCATGCTGGAATTCGCGGCGGGCTAGCCGGGACAGGACACTAGGACCGGCGCATTTCCTCGAGTTCGCCGCGGAAGTCGCGAATTCGCTGGTCGAGGCGCGCGTTCAGTTGATAGTTGTCCGGATCGGCCAGGCCACGCGCGTATTCGAGGTGCTTGATGGCCATCTGGTAGTTTCCGACGAGCGCGAAGTATTCGGCGCGAGCCTGATGTACGCCGATGGTATTGCCGGCAAGGCCAGCGGTCTCGGCGAGTTCGAACCAGAGGTCGTGATCGTCGCGGTAGATGTTGGTCAGATGCTCCAGCACCTCTTCGGCATCGACATAGCGCCCGGCGCCGCTCAACGCGGCTGCGTAGAGCACCGACATGGGCTGGTTGTCCGGGTTGATCACCAATTGATGTGCGAGCAATCCGATCGCCTCGTCATACCGCTCCGCGCCGATCAGCAAATCTGCGTGCGTGGCAATGTACAGAATATCCCTGGGGTGACTGGGAAAGATGATCTTGGCGGTATCCAGGGCTTCTTCGTGGCGTCCAGCTGCGCCGAGGGCTACTGCCAGTCCGTAGTAAGCCCAGTCGGCGCCCTTGGTCCGTTTGACGAGGTCTCTAAACCGCTGCACGCCTTCGCTCGGGGTGTTGGCATAGCGAACCATGACCCGCGCGCGCATCAGCTGGAAGTGTTGAGAGTCTGCATAGCCGCGCCGCGGATATTGGCTGCTCTGGTTGCGTGCGTCGCTGATGCGTGATTCGGTCAGCGGGTGGGTGAGCAGAAACTCCGGAGGACGTCGGCTGTAGCGATAGGTGCGCTGCATGCGTTCGAACATCCGTGACATGCCATGGGGATCGAGACCGGCCTGATACAGGGTGGTGATGCCGATGCGGTCGGCTTCCTGCTCGCGTCCACGGCTGAAGCGCAGCTGGCTTTGCTGGCTCAGTCCCTGGGTTGCGCTCATCGCGGCCATCCCCGCTTCGCCCCCAGCCGTAGCGCCGATGACAATCGAGGCAAGCATCGCGGCGAGGTAGGGCAGTGTCTGACGCTGCTGCATTTCAATACCGCGCGCGAAGTGACGCTGACTGAGGTGGGCCAGTTCGTGGGCGAGCACCGACGAATATTCATGGACATCCTGGGAATTCAGGTA
This sequence comes from Gammaproteobacteria bacterium, assembly GCA_004357385.1. GTDB lineage: Bacteria > Pseudomonadota > Gammaproteobacteria > Pseudomonadales > Azotimanducaceae > SMWF01. The sequence continues at coordinate 83,939 of SMWF01000117.1, forward strand.
CAAGCCCATGTTGATGCCGACCACGCCGCCGGGTGCTGCGAAGGCGTTCAACTGCTCACTGTCGATCAGCACCGGATGGAGAATCTTCGTCTTCAGCTCCGAGTGCTGGGCCAGTTGATACAGCTGCATCTCCGTGTAGTACTTCAGGATCGGATCGCGGACGGTGGGCACTCGGCCACGAATCTGCCGCAGGAACTGCTCCCCGAGGGCGCGCTCCACCTCCAGCGACACGATCGCGGACGATGCGTCGCCCAGATCCGGCAGACGCGCACTGGTGGTGGCCACCGCGAGCGCTGCCCCGAGCAGCGACGCCAGTACAATGGAAATTCGGCTTCCGATCCGCGTGGCATCCATGAAACGCATGATATGTGGATAGAGTGCCCCGGGCAAAAGTTCCCGGGCACTGGTCGGACGCTGCTGTGCGATACTTGGCGAATCACGGAGACGGTGCACAAATGACCGAAGATACAGCGGTCGAACTCGACCTTTCAGGGCTCGATTGCCCGATGCCGCTGCTCAAGGCCAAAAAGGCGCTGAACGAGATGCAGCCTGGTCAGTTGCTGCGGGTTATCGCCACGGACCCGGGGTCGGTTCGCGATTTCGAGGTGTTCTCACGGCAGAGTGGCCACCAACTGCTCGAGTCCGTGGCGCAGGACGGTGAGTTCCGCTATCTGTTGCGCAAGAAGGCGCGGTAGCGGCGATGCGGTTTCTTGAAGTCATTGGCGGCTGGATCAACCGGTACTTCTCCCACGAAGAGGCGATCTATCTGGTCGTGCTGCTGGTCGCCGCCTTCCTCGTGTTGATCACCCTCGGGGGCGTGCTGGCACCGGTGTTGACCGGGCTCGTGCTGGCGTTTCTGCTGCAGGGTATCGTGGTGCGCCTGGAGCGCTGGCGCGTACCGACTGCGCTGGCGGTCTACCTCACATTCGTGCTGTTTCTCGGTGCCCTGATCGCGCTGATGCTGTTTGTTTTCCCCCTGGTATGGCGGCAATTGTCGTCGCTGGTGAATGCGTTGCCGGGGGTTGTCGCGCAGTTGCAGACCCTGATGCGCCGGCTGCCCGAGTGGCTGCCCGATCTGATCGATGACGCACAGGTTGATGCGTGGCTGATTCTGCTCAGTGGCGAGCTCGGTGGCCTGGGCCGGCTCGTGCTGGAGGGCGTGCTGGCTCAGGTGCCGTCGGTGCTGGGGCTCACGGTGTATCTGGTGCTTGTGCCTTTTTCCGTGTTCTTTTTTCTTCGCGATCGTGATCAGATCGTTACCTGGGTCGGGTCGCTGCTGCCGAAGGAGCGGCCACTGTTGGACCAGGTAGGCAACGAGTTGAACACTCAGTTCGCCAATTACGTGCGCGGCAAAGTGGTCGAGATCCTGATCGTCGGATCAGTCACGTTCGTTGCGTTTACGGTGCTCGGGCTCAATTATGCGGCGCTGCTGGGACTGATTGTCGGGTTGTCGGTGCTGGTGCCGTTCATCGGTGCCGCGGTGGCGACAGTCCCGGTTGCGCTGGTGGGAGTCCTGCAATGGGGCTGGTCCTGGGAGTTCGTATACGTGCTCAGTGCATACGCGGTGATCCAGGCGCTGGACGGTAACGTGCTGCTGCCCATGCTGTTGGGTGAAGCGGTCGATCTACACCCGATCGCGATCATCGTTGCGGTGCTGGTCTTCGGAGGGTTGTGGGGATTCTGGGGCGTGTTCTTCGCCATCCCGCTGGCCACTCTGTTCAAGGCGGTGAACAACGCCTGGCCGCGTCATCCGCCCGACCAAGGCGCGGAACCAGCTGGCGCGGAGCCTGCTGAAGCCGTCTTGTGATCGGCCAGACCCACCATTACCATGTGCGCAGTTTTAGCCAGAACCGTCTTCTCGGGATCATTCGATGTTATCCGGCAGTATCGTTGCGCTGGTGACTCCCATGTGCGCCTCGGGCGACGTCGATTGGGAAGCGCTCGACGCACTGATCGATTGGCATCTCGACAGCGGCACCCATGGCATCGTGCCCGTGGGTACCACGGGTGAGTCTGCCACCCTGACAGTGACCGAACATCTTGAAGTGGTGGCGCGAACCGTCGATCGGGTCGCCGGCCGTTTGCCTGTGATTGCCGGGACGGGCGCCAACGCCACGGCAGAAGCCATCGAGCTAACGCGCGGCGCGGCGGATGCTGGCGTTGACGCATGTCTGTCGGTGACCCCCTACTACAACCGTCCCACCCAGGAAGGATTGTTCAGGCACTACCTGGCGATAGCCGCTGCCGTGGACATTCCGATTGTGCTCTACAACGTCCCGCCCCGAACGGCCTGCGATATGACGGCCGATACCGTGGCTCGACTGGCGGGCGTCGACAACATCATTGGTATCAAGGAGGCGTGCGGAGATTCGGCCCGGGTGTCTGAAATCAGAGCCCTGTGTCCGGATGACTTCGTCATTCTGTCGGGTGAGGATGCCCAGAACCTCGACATGTTGCGGCGTGGCGCGGTAGGTGCGATTTCGGTGACAGCAAACGTGCTTCCGGAGATGATGGCTGAGTTCCTCAATGCGTATCTCGCCGGCGACGAGCAGCAGGCGGAACGCCTGGACGTACAACTGCAACCGATCCACGAAATTCTGTTCGTCGAATCGAGCCCTTCGCCCACGAAATGGGCGTTGCGCGAAATGGGGAGAATCGACACCGGCATCCGACTACCGCTCCTGCCGCTGTCGGAGGGGCCGCAGGCGGAGCTGCGGGCACGCCTGCAGCGGGCGGGCGCGCTGTCATGACCGCGCGACGGTGGCCCACTCTGGTTGCGGCCACGGGGATTGCCGTAATGTTGGGGGGCTGTGGCTGGCTCAGCGACGATCGCGGACTGATCGTCGACCGTTCCGACGACTACCTGGACGCTCGGGAAAGACCGGCGTTGCTGGTCCCGGAGGATCTGTCGGGGGTAGCCATTCGTCAAGTCATGGTGATTCCGCCGATCGAGGACCGTGTGGGCAGCGAGACCTACCCTGATCAAGCGCCGAAGCCGAATAGCCTGTACGTCCGTGAGGAGGCGCGAACTGTACGGATTCAAAGCCTGGGCGACCGCAGTTGGTTGCTGGTTCCGCAAGCGCCAGCCATCGTCTGGCCCAAGATCAAGCAATTCCTGGCCAACAGTGGCGTTGACGTGGCCTTTGAGGCGCCGGCGATGGGTCGCCTGGACACGCGCTGGCTGGAGATCGATTCCGGCGCCCGCCTCGGGGTTGTTCAGCTGGTCCTCAGGGACGGACGCCAGGCCGCGCAGGTGAGTTCCGGTCGAGACCGCATCATGCTGCGCCTGGAGCAAGGTATTCGGGTGCGCACGTCGGAGATTCACATACGGATTCAGAACGACAGCGTGCACGTGCCGGGCTCGACGTTTCCTGACAGCTCCGACTTCCCGGAAATTGAAAAGGAGATGCTGAACGAACTGGGTGGTTACATCGCCGCCAACGTATCGGATGAAGCCGTGTCCTTCGTCGCGACCAACATTTCGACCCAGACCAAGGCGCGCATGACGCGCGGTGCTGGCGGCGAACCGATCCTGCTGCTGTATCTGGATTTTGCCCGCGCCTGGGCGACGGTCAGTCAATCCCTGATTGATGCGGATGCCGAGGTTTTACTCGCGGACAAAGACGCGGCGCTGTTCGACGTTGTGGTGACGAAGTCGAATCTGAACCAGGAGGAGAAAGGCTGGTTCAGGTCGATGTTCGATGGCGACGATGGCGCCGTGACGATTCGGGTACGGCTGGATGAACGCGATCAGGCGCTCGCCGTGACCATCCACGACGAGCAGGATGAGTTGGTGGAAAACCATCTGAGCGAGCGAATCCTCATCATGATCCGGGAGTTTGCGACTTAGTGTCCTGTCCGGCTATTTCGTTGAATTCAGAGTGCGCAGGGCGGTCAAGTACAAGGTGTGTCCCGCGGGTAATATCTGGATATTGGCAAAGGACACAACGCGGTAATTTGCCGCCCTGTGCACTCCCAAGGGGCTCGCACCCCAAGGTCCGTGGCGTTGTTGCAGCCCTTGGAAATGGCACAATCATTCCCTGCGGACTGCGCCTAGCCACAGACCTTGGGGTGCGAGCTGAATTTCAACGAATTAGCCGGACAGGACACTGGTGATGCTGGCGCCGTCGAGTGGGGCCCCGGCGCAGATGCGAATCAATCTCGGGAGCTCTGGTGTACGTTTTGCATCGCTGGGCAGCGGCAGTCGTGGCAACGGCACGCTGGTGCAGATGAATGGCCAGCTGGTACTGGTCGATTGCGGGTTTACCCTCAAAGACGTGCGCGCGCGGCTCGCCCGGCTGGGTGTCGAGCCCGGACAACTCGATGCCCTGCTGGTTACCCATGAGCACTCGGATCATGCCCGTGGGATCCCGGCGTTGGCCCGTCATTGCGGGGCGCCGACCTATCTTTCTTACGGCACCGCCCGAGCGCTGCGTGACTGGGACGGCTTCGAGTTGCGGCCCTTCGACAGCCATTCCAGTTTCGAGATCGGTGGGGTGAACGTCACCCCGGTATCTGTTCCGCACGACGCGCGCGAACCGACCCAGTTCGTGTTCGATGCGACCCTGGCGGGCGCTCCGCGTCGCATCGGGGTGCTCACGGATCTTGGCCATGTAACGCGGCACGTGGTCGATTGTTATCAGGGCTGCCATGGGCTGCTGATGGAGAGCAATCACGACCTGGACATGCTTTGGAGGGGTCGCTATCCGGCGGCATTGAAGCGTCGTATCGCTGGTATGCAGGGACACCTGGCCAATGCCCAGGCGCTGGAGTTTCTCGATGCCGTGTGCCACGAAGACCTGCAACACGTGTTGGTTGGGCATATCAGCGAGGAGAACAACTGCCCGCGGTTGATCGGGGAGCTATATCAGGACGTCTCGGCGAGCGTCGGCAACCTCGAACTCGCCACCCAGGCGCTTGGTTCCGATTGGGTTGAAATTACCTGAGTTCAACTCCCTTCGGCGACGCTGTCGGTGTCGCCGGGGTTGTCGGACGAGCTGAGCGCTGCGTTGCGCAGCTCCTCGTAGCTGGTCTGCAGGCATTCCGCGAAGAACTCCGGATCCGGCAGCATCTCGCGACACGAGGTGATTGAAATGGTCAGTGCACCGTCGTAGCTGAGTACCGGGAAAATCAGCCCCATACCGTCGAAGATGGGCCCCATGCCATACTGGGCGACCAGCTTCGCGCCGGCGGAATAGAGCGGAAACTGGGGTCCTGGCACATTGGTAATGACGCAGTTGAACACTGGATTGGTGCGGTTGGCGAGTCCGAACTGGGTGTAAAGACGGGCCGCGAGGGCCGCCGTCGTGGATGGGATGAACTGGCTGTAGTCCGTCATCAGCTTGGCACCGATGGCGGCTGTCATTTCCTTGGACGAAGCGGCTTCTTCATGCACCGCCAGGAGTCGTTGGATAGGGTCGGCAATATGGGTGCCGATGGCGACGGTCATCCCCGCGACTTGATTGCCCAGGGCGTTCTTCTGATCCGAACTGCGCACGGAGATCGGCGCCATCGCGATCAGGGGTAGATCGGGGAGCTCGTCCTTGGCCAACAGGTAAAGGCGTAAGGCGCCCCCACATACGCTGAGCACGACGTCGTTGATGGTCGCGCCCGCGATCGCGCGCTTCACGGCACGGACTTCGGCGAGTTCGAAACTGCGCCCTTCCATCACCCGGTGTGCTGTGATGGTGCTGCTGAACCGGGTGCGCGGGACCGGCCGGGTTGGCGTGAAGCGCTTCTGGAAAATGCCGCTGCTGAGGCGGCCCAAGGCAGGGATTGTCCGAGCGGCAACTTCGGCAAGCCGAAACGGCTGCAGGGCAGTGTTGAACGAAGCGCGGGCCATCAGCTCGAACGGACTCGGAACCGGTTCGCCGCGCCACGGTGACTCGTTCGGCGGCGGCGCGGGGGGATAGGGTTCGAGGTCGTGAATCGCCTCGGTCATGTCCACACCTGAAACCCCGTCGATGCACGCATGGTGGACCTTGAAGATCACCGCATAGCAGCCTTTGGGCAGCCCTTCGATCCCGTCGAGGCCCTCGATTACCGTGAATTCCCACAATGGCTTGGACAGATCCAGGGGCCGGGAGTGGATGCGGGCTGCCTGGATGCATAGTTGACGCCAGTCGCCTGGCTGTGGCAGCGCGATGTGTCGCACGTGAAACTCGAGATCGAACTCTCGATCTTCGATCCAGTAGGGGTGATCCAGGTTGAACGGTACGTTGACGATTTTCTCGCGGAACGTGCGGGCGAGGTGCAACCGTCCCTCGATCTGACCGAGGATGTTCTTGAATCCCTGTACGCCGCCTTCGACGGTAGATTGATCGTAGATCTGAATCGCTCCGATGTGCATCGGCGAGCGGCTGGTTTCGAAGTACAGAAACGATGCGTCCAGGCCTGTCAGCTGCTTCATTGTCTGATCTCCACGTCTTACGTTCGCAGTTTACGCGTGTGTCACGCGAGCGCGTCATCAATCGCCGGGTAAACGAGACGGCGCCACCCGGCACGTGAAAATGGCCGCCAGTCGTTCGGATCCTCGGCCAATCGGTCGGCGATCGCGAACAGCACGGCTGGGTGAATCCCAAGCCCCACGTGACTACTGATCACCTCGATGCTCTCGCTCAGTGGGCCCGGTTGTTGCTTGGCGATCTGCCAGGCGACTACGCCGTCGCTGCGGCTGTAGATCGCAGTGCTTGGAATGCCCGGCAGGGGTTCGCCGGCGAATGCGTGCCGAGGGGCCGTGCGAATGGTTTCGGCCCGTGGATGCTCAGTTCGTCGATAGACGCGGTAGATGCTGGTTGCGGTTGGACTGCCAGCGAACGGACTGCCGAGGGTAACGACCTGCCGAACCTTTGCCGGGAATCGTCTGGCCAATACCCGGGCATAGACGCCGCCCAGGCTCCAGCCGACCAGGCTGACCGGGACGCCCGATTCCTGCTGAACGTCGTCCAGCCGGCTCGCCAGGCGCGATCCCAGGTCACCCTTCAAGCCGCCTTGATTGCGCCCGAGGGTCCAAGGGAGCGCGCGATATCCGAGCCCGGAGAGGAACTCGCGGAGCACCCACGTGGATGCATCCGAGGCCGCGTATCCTGGCAGGACGAGAACCGGGTGACCGTCGCCGCGTGGCGCATTGCTGAGTGCCGGCAAGGAAGCAAACAATGCTCCGAGCTCGGCCGCTGCTCGAATCGGCTCAGCCAGTGCCAGCCACGGCGAGGGCGGTGCGGGGGAGTTCTCCACGCCAGATCACCCAGGGTACATCAAGTCCTCAAGCGACGTTCGCGACGGCCTCTTCTGTCGCTGCTTCGGTATTGGCAGCGTCCGAGGTAGCGAACAGGCTACGTACCAGGTTGCCCGTGGTGTCCCAGTTTCCCCGTGCAAGCTCGGACTGCTTCTCGACGGTACTGGTGAAGCCTTTCTGTACTGCGGCGTAGAAGTCGCGCTCGACGGAAACGAAGTCGTTCAAGCCTTTGATTTCGCGCAGTGCAGCAAAACGCTCGCGATTGGCTTCAACCAGGCCTTCGAGGGCTTCACGTTGAATATTGAAAAACTCGGAAACACCACTGGTGTTGAGCTCGTTCAGCTCTTTGACGAAAGTTTGGCCACGTTCGATAGCGCTCATAGATCTATCTCCTTTGAGATATTGAATTGGTGCAGTGCAATAACGGAGCGCAAAGTTACTGTCGGGATGCCGACCTGTCAAGGGTTTTTTTGCAGTGCACCATTTTTCTTTGAAGCGCTCTTTGCCGCTTCGTTTTTCGGGTACCATGCCTCTGCGGCCACTAGGCATGCGGCCGTGCGGCCGGATTGCGTGCCCAAACGCCGAGGAGATCGCCTTGCCCATCAACGCAATTCGTGAATTTCTGCGACTCGAATCGAGCGCCGGTATCGTTTTGATCGGCGCGGCGGTCGCCGCAGAACTCTGGGCGAACTCGCCGTTCGCAGTTGGCTACTTCGAGGTCATCAACACGCAGGTTGCGGTCATCATCGGCGAATTTTCCATCGACAAACCGCTGCTCCTGTGGATCAACGACGGCTTGATGGCGGTGTTCTTTTTCCTGGTGGGACTGGAGATCAAACGCGAACTGCTGGAAGGAGAGTTGTCGCGAAAGGAACAGGTGGTGTTGCCGTGCGCCGCGGCGTTGGGTGGGTTCATCGTGCCGGCGCTCGTGTATGCGTGGATCAACCAGGACGATCCCGCTGCGCTCGCGGGCTGGGCCATTCCCGCCGCCACTGACATCGCCTTTGCGCTCGGTATCCTGTCGCTGCTCGGCGATCGTGTGCCGGTCGCGCTGAAGGTATTCCTCGCCTCCCTGGCGATCTTCGATGACATGGGGGCGATCGTCGTCATATCGATTTTCTATACCAGCAATCTGTCGTTGTTGTCCCTGGGACTTGCGGCGCTGGGGATCGTCGTGCTGACGATATTGAGCACACGGCGCGTCGGCCGCGTGTCGGCATACGTGGTCGTGGGGGTGTTCATCTGGGTGTGCGTGCTGAAGAGCGGCGTGCATGCGACCCTCGCCGGCCTGGTGATCGCGTTCTTCATTCCGATGCGCCATGAGGATGAAGCGTACGAAGGATCGCCTTTGATTCATACCGAGCATGCGCTGCATCCGTGGGTTGCGTTCCTCGTGCTGCCGGTGTTTGCGTTCGCCAATTCGGGTGTAGAGCTGACCGGCGTCGGGCTGGAGATGCTAGGCGAAAGCGTGCCGCTCGGCATCGGGCTCGGTTTGATGCTTGGCAAACCCATTGGCGTGTTAGCTGCCAGCTGGTTCGTGATCAAGTTCTCCGGGGCGCAGCTGCCCCGCGGAGCGAGCTGGGGGTCGATGATCGGCGTGGCGGTCCTGACCGGTATCGGCTTCACGATGAGCCTGCTCATCGGCACGCTCGCGTTTCCTGAAGGGGACCACAGCTCTCAGGTCGCCATGCGCGTTGGCGTTCTTGGCGGGTCACTGGTTTCCGCTATCATTGGGTATCTGATTCTGCGCTGGACCTTGCCGACTCCGGATTCGATGAAAGCGGCAGAGGCCGAGTGACGGTGCGCGCACCACCCTGGCGCCGCTGACAAGCAGTGTGTCTGGCAAATCGCGCCATGCTCCGCGACAATACGTCCCCTCGGAATGCTTTCCCTCGGAGAGGTGCCGGAGCGGTCGAACGGGCCTGACTCGAAATCAGGTGAGGATTTGCGTCCTCCCAGGGTTCGAATCCCTGCCTCTCCGCCATTTAGTTGACGTAACGTATTGTAATTATTGTAAAAATATTGATTGAATAGGAACCTACCCACAAATTCGCCCACAAACGGCGAATCGGTGGATGTAGGAGAGCCCGTCCCCAGATCGTCCTGGCCGATCCTGATTACTTTTTCTGGGCGATTGATGAGGGCGTTTTCGACAACAAGAGTGCGGCTATCCAGGAACAAGCGATGTTCGTCGATACCTGCGCGCGAGCTATCCCGGTTAAGGAAGGCTTCGTTGTCCAATACTACCTCCACCCTATTCGGGTTTGGTTGACCGTTTTGAGGTTGTGCCTGAAGACCAACCTCTTCATCAAGGTGGGTCCACCGCGCTAAGGCGACCATGCATCGATCTGTCCTTCGCCAGAACCATTGCTGACGGAATGGACAAGCAGGGCTCGAAAAACCTGGTAACCGACTTGAAGAGAGAGGTGGTCTGAGGAAACTGGACACTCGCCTAAGTGGACTGGCTGCTCGACAATAGGCGCAAGCCTTGAGGAGCAGGAATGAGAAGACCGAGACGAAACCACAGTGCCAAGTTCAAGTCACGAGTGGCGCTGGCGGCGCTGAAGGGCGAGCGGACGCTGGCGGAGCTGGCGGAGCAGTTTGACGTACACCCCAATCAGATCACGGACTGGAAGACCCGGCTGTTGAAGAGCGCAGAAGGGGTGTTTCTGACGAAGGCGGAGCGACGCGCGGCCGAATCGGGTCCGAACGTGAAGGACCTGCAGGCCAAGATCGGTCAGCTGACGATGGCTAATGATTTTTTAGAAGGCGCGCTCGATCGGAGCCACGGTGCGAGCGCCAAGCGATGATCGATCGGACGCATGGGTTGCCGGTGACACGCCAGGCCCAGTTGTTGGATCTGTCGCGATCGGGCGTGTACTACCGGCCGGTGCCCATCTCGGCGTCGGATTTAGCCTTGATGAGACGCATCGACGAGCTGCATCTGGAGCATCCGTTTGCCGGCAGCCGGATGCTCCAGAAGCTCCTGTGTGCCGAAGGGTTTGAGGTCGGCCGCACGCATGTGCGCACGCTGATGCGGCGGATGGGGGTGGAGGCGATCTACCGACGTCCACGGACCAGCCAACCCCACCCAGGCCATCGGGTGTTCCCGTACCTGTTGCGCGAGAAGCGCATCGATCGGCCGAACCAGGCCTGGGCGCTGGACATCACCTATCTCCCGATGAAGCGTGGCTTTGTGTATCTGGTGGCGGTCATGGACTGGGCGACCCGCAAGGTGTTGGCCTGGCAGCTCTCCAACACGCTGACGGCGGACTTCTGTGTGGAGGCGTTGGAGACGGCTTTTGATCGCTACGGCGTACCCGAGATTATCAACACGGACCAAGGCTCGCAGTTCACGAGCGAGGAATTCATCGCGACGGTACTCGAGGCTGGCGCGAAGCTCAGCATGGATGGCAGGGGCGCGTGGCGGGACAACCTCTTCATCGAGCGCTTCTGGCGGACGATCAAGTACGAAGAGGTGTACCTGCGCGCGTATGAGAACATGCGCGATGCGCGGCGTCATCTCACGACGTACCTGGCGTTCTACAACGGCCGTCGGCCACACAGTTCGTTGGCGGATCGGACCCCGGATGCGGCGTACTTCGGATCGGCGTTGCTGGCGGCATGAGCGCCCAAGCGCACAATCCGGGGTATGCCTAGGGTTGGGTTGGGCGATGAAAAAGCCTCACAGCACCTTAGCGGACGCCGCATCTCGAGCGGAGCTGAGAAAATGGCATCAAACGGTTACCAACGAGGTCACTACGCTGCGAGGATGGTATTGTGACGTCCGAAGCAACGTAGGACCAAACAGCGG
>SMWF01000118.1 GCA_004357385.1 Gammaproteobacteria bacterium
CAGACTCGAAAGAGATGTTGTTCAGTCGCTGCGTCACGCCAGCCGAGCACCATCGCACACGCGGCTTCCACGTGAACAATCGCGTTGACGCGCCCTGCGCCCTCGGTCAGTTGAACCGCCCGGTCGGCGTGGTCCCGGCCGGCGTGGTAGAGATACAGGTGTTGATGGCCGTCACGCTCCGAGGTCCACAGAAAGTCCTCGCTGTCCGGCACGAATTTCAGGTTGTCGTGCAGGTTCACCCAGGTGGCATGCTGCTCGACCAACGGTGTTTCCAGCCATTCACCGGCGAACGAGAATCGCTTGAGCGCCAGCCGGGTCTGGTCCCGGGATTGGGCTTGTACCCATATACCGTTTGCAGCGACCTGCACGCGGGCGAGATAGTCATCCGGCGCATCGGACCAAGCCACTTCACAGCGCGCTCCGTTGTCGCACTCAACGCACCAGAGTGTGACGCGCGCATTGCTCGCACCGGCGTATGGATAACGCTGGGCAAACGCCTGCAATCCGGTGTCCGAGAACTCGTACCGATACGTCTCTGCGACGCCCCGGTCATCGACCTTGGCATAGATCAGCCACCGGTCGTCGGGGGAGAACCAATAGCCTTCCAGGCGCTGCATTTCCTCCTGAGCAATGAACTCCGCAAGTCCGTTGCTGAGGCCGTCCACCGCGTCGTTGGTGATGCGCTGTTCAACATCACTATCGAATCGACGCAGGTAGAGGTCTCCAGCGCGCACGAACGCGAACAGGTCGCCCGTGGGAGACAGACGAATGTCAGTCTGACGGGTGCCTTGCGGGGTCAGCCGGCGCAGGTCGCGCGTCGCCGAATCGAGTACCAGCGCCGCGCCATCGGCGTTGATCAACAGCCGCCGTGAGTCAGGCAACCAAGCGTATCCCGTGACGCCACCGCCGAACGCCCGTTTGCGTTCCCGCTGGGCGCGTTCCTCGTCGGTCATCTCCTCGACCGCGGTTTCCTCGAGCGTGGTCGCATCCAGCAGCAAGGTGATCCGACGGCCGTCCAGGCTGCACGCGTACAGGTTCAGCCGATTCAGATCGTTGGGAGCGGTCGCGAGGTAACTGACGCGCTCGCCATCGGGTGAAAATTGGATGTCCTGAGGGACCTGGCCGCTCAGAGCCGGCTCGCTGAACAAGCGTGTTAGAAACGGATCAGCCACCGTGAGATGCGTTCAATTGACGCTTTCAACTTCGAACGCGTCGCGCGTCAGGTTCTCGACCCCGTGCTCACCGACGTGGACGTTGTCTTCGATCCGGATCCCGCCGAAGGGCATGAGTTCATCGACTGCACTCCAGTTCACCAGCGCCGCCGATGAGTGCGCGCGCAGCGGTTCCAGAAGCATCGGGATGAAATAGATTCCTGGCTCGATCGTGAACACCTGACCCACGTCGATGGTCCGCGTCAACCGCAGCGCGGGATAGTTGTCTGGCGGTGGTCGCACCCCTCCGTCGGCCGACACCAGTTGCCCGCCCACATCGTGAACCTGCACACCAAGCAGATGCCCGAGCCCGTGCGGGAAAAACGTTTCCGTCAACCCCGCCGCCAGCACGGCCTCGTACGATCCGAGCAGAAGCCCGGATTCGACCAGAATTCTGGCCACCGACCGATGCATGGCCTCATGCACCGCCACGTAGTCCTGGCCGACCGCGAGGCCCGCGATCAGGTCCTGCTGGGCCTGATCCAGGTGCACGACCAGATCGGCAAACAGCGTGCCCGCGCGTTTCGCGTAGGTTCGGGTGATATCGCTGGCGTAGCCCAGATGACGGCCTCCCGCATCGATCAGCAAACTCAGCACCTCATCGGGCAGGGTCCGCTCCTGGTGCTGGTAGTGCAGCACCCCCGCGTGCTCGTTCAAGGCAACGATGTTGCCGTACGGCAGATCCGATTCATTCTGCTGTGAGGCGAGCAGGTACGCCTGATGGATCTCGAACTCGCTGGCGCCGCCGTAAAATGCCTCCCGCGCGGCACGGTGGCCGCGTACGCCGGTCTCGGTCGCCCGACGCATGCAATCCAGTTCGAATGGGGTCTTGCGCGCCCGGCTGAAATGCAGCTGGTTGAGCAGATGATTGGGATTCTTCTCGGCGATCGGGAGATTGTCGTCCGCGGGATCCAGTTCCCCGATGAATGCCGCGCGATTGATCTGCTCGACGTCGGCATAAACCTGCCGCGTCAGCGCATCGACGTCCTGGTACACCTGAATATCAAAGTGACCCCCAACCTCAGGCACCGCAGCCGGTTGGTGCCAGTAATCGCGCGACCGGTGAAAGTACAATCGCGGGATCTCGCCCGGGCGGATCAGCAACATTGCGTTCTGGCAGTCGTCACCGGGCAGCCACTGGGCAAAATGGGGGTTGGCGCGGAACGTCGGGCCCTGGTCGTCCAGAAAGTATGGACGTGCCTCGCCGGCCCCGATCAACGCCGCATCGATACCGGTCGCCCGCAGCGCGTCCTGCCAACGTCGTGCGAGTTCGTCCAAGTGTTCGGCGTAAAGGTCGGTCATCGTCGGGGTCCTGCCCGGAGAACGAATTCTAGCCCGGACGCTGCGCCGGTACTTATCTCGCACTTCCGAGGATGCACCTCATGAGAAGATCGTGCTATACATGCTGTTGCCTCGGGATCCGAGGCTCCCCTACAAGTGAATCGCAGTTTGGAGGATAAATGCAGTCGTTCGCGTACGCTGCCCCGGAGACAGTGGAGCAGGTAATTGCCGTTCTCCAGGAGCACAGCCAAGCCGGTAAGCCGGCGCAAATTCTTGCAGGTGGCACCGACCTGTTGGTGCAGATTCGTTCAGTCGACGGCTCGGCTCGGACCATCGTCGACGTCAAGAAGCTACCGGAAACCAACCGGCTGGAGATCGGCGCATCAGAAATATACGTCGGCGCGGCGATCCCCGGCGCCGTGCTGACCGCAAACACCGACCTGAAAGCACGCCTGCCGGGTCTGGTTGAAGCCATCGATCTGATCGGTTCGACTCAGATCCAGGGGCGCGCCTCATTGGGTGGCAACCTCTGCAACGCATCACCCGCCGGCGACACGATTCCTGCGCTTATCGCGAACGCCGGCCGCTGTCAGATAGCCGGCCCAGCCGGCACCCGCGAACTGCCGGTGGAGGAATTTGTCACCGGCGTGGGGACCAATGCCCTGGGCGAGGGCGAACTGCTGCTCGGCATCTGCTTTACCCCACCGGCGGCACGCACCTCAGACGCCTACCTGCGCTTCATACCACGTACCGAGATGGACATTGCGGTGGCCGGGGCCGGCGTCAGTGTTACGCTGGACGAGAAAGGAATCTGCACGGCTGCACGGGTCAGCATATGTGCGGTGGCGCCCACCGTGTTGCTGGTCCCCGCCGCCGCGGACGCACTGATCGGGACGTCCCTCGATGACGAGGCGCTGGCCGCGGCAGGTGCTGCCTGCACCGCGGCTTCGTCGCCCATCTCAGACAAACGCGGCACCGCAGAGTATCGCCGCAAGGTGGTCGCCGTATTATGTAAACGTGCAGCCGGCATTGCCGCCGAACGCGCCCGAGGAAGTCACTGATGAGCAGAACTCACGTCACCACCACGGTCAATGGCGAACGCCGGGAATTCCTGTGTGAGCCACAGCAATCGCTGCTCGATGTGCTGCGCGATGAACTGCAACTGACCGGCACGAAAGAAGGCTGCGCCACGGGCGACTGCGGGGCTTGTTCAGTCATGCTGGACGACCGCCTGGTGTGCTCCTGCCTGGTTCTGGGCGTAGAAGCCGAAGCCAAGTCGATCGATACCATCGAAGGCATCGCCACCGACGAAGGCTTGCATCCGTTGCAGGAGAAATTTCTCGAACATGCGGCGCTGCAATGCGGCGTGTGTACGCCCGGATTCATCGTGGCCGCAAAAGCGCTGTTGGACCAGAACCCCGATCCGGATGAGCAACAGATCCGCTACTGGCTGGCCGGCAATCTGTGCCGCTGTACCGGCTACGATAAGATCATCCGCGCGGTTCAGGATGCCGCGCAAACCATGCGAGGAGAAGCATCATGAGTGAAGCGCTCGACACCCGCGAGTACAAGGTGATCGGCAGCCGGGTCGTTCGCCCGGACGGCATCGACAAGGTCACGGGCCGTGCGGCCTTCGGCGCCGACCTCAACCTGCCTGGCATGCTGCTGGGGGTAGTGCTGCGTTCGCCCCACGCACATGCCCGTATCAAGTCCATCGACACCTCCAAAGCGCAAGCTATGGACGGTGTCTATGCCGTGATCACCGGCGCAGATTTCCCCAACGCCTCGGAAACCGAGGACCCGGCCCTGTCGGCTAACGTCATGGCGCGGGAGAAAGTCCTGTATCACGGCCACGCAGTGGCGGCCGTGGCCGCAACAAGCATGGCCATCGCCAATGCCGCCGCCGCGGCCATCGAAGTCGACTACGAGCCGTTGAAGCCCGTGCTCAGCCTCGACGAAGCCATGGCCGACGGCGCCACGATCATCGACGAGCAACTGCGTACCGCCGGCGCGGACGAAGCATCGGACACCCCCACCAATGTCGCACAGTTCATGCGCCTGGATCGTGGCGACGTCGAGCAGGGCTTCGCCGAGGCCGACGTCATCGTGGAAGGTGAGTTCGCCACTCCGACCGTGCATCAGGGCTACATCGAGCCGCACGCCTGCGTGGCGACCATCAATGAAGGCGGCCAGGCGAACGTCTGGTGTTCCACCCAGGGTCACTTCGACGTCCGCTCGCTGGCGGCGAAAGTGCTCAAAATCAACGTTGCTGACCTGCGGGTTACCGCCAGTGAGATCGGGGGCGGGTTTGGCGGCAAAACCACCATTTACCTGGAGCCGGTTGCCATTGTAATGTCGGGCAAGGCGCGCCGACCGGTGAAGATGACCATGACCCGCGAAGAGGTATTTCGCGCATCGGGGCCTGCGTCCGCGACCAAATCGAGGATCAAGATTGGCGCCAAATCCGACGGCACCCTGACGGCCATGCAGGCCTGGATCGGCTATGAGGCGGGTGCCTTTCCGGGGGGTCCTCTGGCGCCGGGCCTCATGTGTGTCTTTGCGCCATACAATGCGCCGAACTTCCTCATCGAGGGAGTAGACGTGCTGGTCAACAAACCCAAGGTTGCCGCATATCGCGCACCCGGCGCACCACAGGCCATGTACGCCGGCGAATGCATGATGGACGAACTCGCGCGCAAGCTGAAGATCGATCCCATCGATCTGCGCATCTTGAACGCGGTCGAAGAGGGCTCGACGGCGACCTATGGACCGAAGTTCAAAGCAATCGGCTTCAAAGCGTGTCTCGAGGCGGCCAAGGCGCACCCCAACTACACGCGCCAGCTTGCCGAAGGCGAGGGACGGGGCATTGCCGCCGGGTTCTGGTTCAACGCGGGCATGCAGTCCAGCGCCGAAGTCCACGTCAACGAAAACGGCACGGTGACCGTAATCGAGGGTAATCCGGACATCGGCGGCTCGCGCGCCTCCATGGCGTTGATGGCGGCCGAAGAACTCGGCATCCCCTACGAGCAGATCCGGGTCATCGTGGCCGACACCGAAAGTGCCGGGTACACCAATGTCACGGGCGGTAGCCGCGTCACCTTCGCCACGGGCATGGCAGTGATCCAGGCGTCCCGGGACATCATCACCCAACTCAAGGAGCGCGCAGCCGCAACCTGGGGCATCGAAGAAGAGCTGGTCGAATGGGAAGATGGCCACGCCGTGCCGAAGCCAGGTGTCAATGCGGATGTGCAACCGCTGAGTCTGGCCGACATCGCCGGCAACGCGGGCAGGACGGGCGGGCCGATCCTGGGCCGCGCGTCCTTGAACGCCCGGGGTGCCGGCCCCGGATTCTCCGTGAACCTGGCCGACGTGAAGATCGATCGGGAAACCGGCAAAGTCGACGTCACGCGCTTCACCGCCATTCAGGATGCCGGCAAGGCCATCCACCCCAGCTACGTCGAAGGTCAGATGCAGGGCGGCGCAGCCCAGGGAATTGGCTGGGCATTGAACGAGGAGTATATCTATGACGCCGATGGGGTTATGGAAAACGCTGGCTTCCTCGACTATCGCGTGCCGGTGGCATCGGATCTGCCGATGATCGACACGCAAATCATCGAAATCCCGAACCCCACCCATCCGTATGGCGTTCGAGGCGTTGGAGAAACACCGATCGTCGCGCCACTTGCGGCGGTCGCCAACGCCGTACGGGACGCCACCGGAATCCGCATTAGCGAGTTACCGCTGTCACCGCCGCGCGTTCTGGAAGCGCTCGACGCCGCGGAGGAGTGATCGGGGCGATGGCCAGGGTATTCATTCCGGATCACCTGGCCTCGGTGACGGACAATGTACGCGAGGTGGAGGTCATGGCCTCCACGTTTCGCGAACTCGTGCAGAAGCTCGACGAGCGGTTTCCTGGAGCGGCCGAAGCCATCATGGGGAAGGTTGCCGTGGCCATTGACGGCGACATCATTCACGACCCGTTTCTGGATCCGCTGGAAGCAGACTCGGAAGTGCACTTCCTACACCGCATCGAGGGGGGATAGGAGTTCGTGCTATCCGGGGCCTTTGACGATTTCCCAGCGAAAACCCTCATCTTGAGCGGTAACCTGGATGGCGAGAAACCGATTGTGTGCCGACAGTAGTCCTTCCCAGAGGGCGATCCAGGAGGCGGATACGGCTTCATGAGCACCGGCAGCGCGTTGCGGATGTACTCCATCGAATAATTGCGATACGCCTTGGCCCGGCGTTCTTGAGGCCAGGCATTCAGATCCAACACCGGCAGGTCCGCGGGATTGATATACGGGCACGTTTCTCCGGGCGAGAATCGAAGTCGCTCATGGGCGTCGAGCGGCGTTGGAAATTCGCCTCGAGGCCTGGCAGGAACCGCTGCAGGTGCTGACGACGGAACAGCTGAAAAACAAATTCTTCCGCGAGGCTCGCGTCACGCCTGTTCAGAATCGTTAGTACCAGGCCAGTGATCCAGGAATGATAAAGACCCGCCAGGGCCTCGACGGCATCCGCTTTGGAATTGGGGTTGGTCATACCTGATCCTGCGGCGGTAGAGGTTCCCTGGGTATCATGTTCGCAAACACCGACTGGGAAAAGACATGCCCAACGTCGTCACGACCGAAACACGGCTCCGCTGATGCCCAAACTCGTGAATCTCGGCTCGCTGTGCATCGACAACGTCTATACGGTTCCGGCCATCGCCCAACCCGGAGAAACGGTCGCATCCCTGGACTATCAGCAGCATCCGGGCGGCAAGGGATTGAACCAGTCGATGGCCGCCGCCCGCGCGGGCCTGGATGTCGTGCATGTCGGCTGTATGGGTCGCGACGGGGCTCGGCTCGCAGAGGTGCTCGAATCGGCC
Organism: Gammaproteobacteria bacterium; assembly: GCA_004357385.1. Classification (GTDB taxonomy): domain Bacteria; phylum Pseudomonadota; class Gammaproteobacteria; order Pseudomonadales; family Azotimanducaceae; genus SMWF01. The sequence continues at coordinate 7,363 of SMWF01000118.1, forward strand.
GGCGTTGCGGTCGATGGGATCCGCATCAGCGACACGCACGCCAGTGGCCATGCCGTGATCCAGGTGGACGCCAGCGGACAGAACGCGATCGTGATCGCGGGCGGCGCCAACCGGTTCTTGGAGCCCCAGGACCTGGAGCGGGCGCTCAACGTGATGGGGGAGTGCGATTGGCTGTTAATTCAAAATGAAATCAACGATATAGAACGAATACTCAATGTAGTATCTAAGCTTCCGGTATCCCTCGCATTCAACGTCGCACCCGCCGACGCGCGGGTGATCGACTACCCACTGGACGGGGTCGACCTGTTGATTGTCAATGAAATCGAAGCCGCCGCGCTGGCGGATGGCGCCACTCCGGCAGATGCGGTGGAGCGGCTGTGCACGCGCTACCCGACGTGTCACGTGGTGTTGACCTGTGGCGCCCTGGGATTGCGTTATGGCCACGGCGCTGAGCGGCTCGAGCTACCTGCGTTCCCGGTCGATGCAGTCGATGAGACGGCGGCGGGCGATGCGTTCATCGGTTATCTGATGCACGGCTGGCTGAATGGGCATGGCACCGCCGAGGCCCTCGCCTGGGCGAGTGCTGCGGGCGCCCTGGCGGTCACGGTTGCCGGTGCGGCCACATCGATCCCGACCGCAGCCGAGGTGGCCGAATTCCTCCGCGGCGCGCAGGGCCTGCGCGATGCGCCAGAATAGTGCCCCGCTGAGCTAACTCAGCCGGGCAGATCCTGCAACTCAATACCGAGCACCGTCTGCAACTCGCGAAGGGTCTGCTCCTCTGTTTCCACCTTGATGGTAGTCATGCCAAGCGCCCGGGCGGGTTTCAGATTGATCCCGAGGTCGTCCAGGAAGACCGCGTCGCCCGGTTCGATCGCCAACTTCTCACAGGCCAGCAGGTAAAACTGCGTGTCCGGTTTACGGATCCCTTCCTTGCTGGACTCGATCACCACATCGAAGAGCTCCATTACCGCCTCGATCCGCGCGGCGCGCTCGGCGGAGCGTGCCATGCCGGGCCCTTCGCCGGACTTCACATTGTTGGTCAGGCAGGCGACTTTAAAGCGCTCCTTGCAGGCCCGCAGGGCATTCACCATCCGGGGCCGCAACTCACCGCTGAGCAACTCGATGACCTGGCGCCCCCCAACCGGATGGCCGGCGGCGCTCGATTCATCACGGAACGCCGCATCGAACTCCTCGACGGAGATGCGGCTGGATTCGAACTGTGCCCAGGCATTGGTCGTTGGGTTGGTGGCATTGATACCCCGGATGAAGTCGATCGGAATGCCGTGTTCGGCCTCGAATCGATTGAAGGCTTCAAAGGGGCTGGTGGTCAACACCCCGCCAAAATCCCATAGCACGGCCTTGATCATGTCGAACTCCTGACGGGTCTCAGTGGGACTGCTGGTCGAGCAAAAACGCGGTGATCTCCCGCGCGAGCTGATCGGGTTGATCCAGCTCGACGAGATGGCCCGCGTGCTCGAGCGTGGTGATGGTGGTCGGTCCGGACACGGCGTCGGCGAACACCGCCTGATGGGACGCCGGAATGACCCGGTCCTGTGCGCCCCGGACCAGCAGCACCGGCTGACGAATCCGTCCGAGCCGTTTGACCACGCCGGTGTCGCCCAACGGAAACAGGAATCGCGCCGCGGCCTCCATGGCCCGCGTCAGCAGAATCCCCCATTCGACCGGATCTTCATCCTCCGGCTTCTCCCATATCGATTTCCATCGCTCCGGGTTTGCGCATGCCAGCGCCGGGATGGAATCCGGCCCGGGCGGTTGCGCCCAGATGTCGGCGCTGGGATCCGTTGCATCGAAGTGACCAAACGGCGCAATCAACACGAGCCGGCGAATCCGCTGCGGCGCGAGCGCCGCCACCTCAGCGGCGAGTGCGCCGGCCACGGAGCTGGCAATGAGGTCGACGGTTTCGATGTCAAGACCCTCGAGCAGTTCCAGGGTGGCCACTACCCAATCCAGGTAGCTGTCGAGATGGCGAAACTCAATGGCACCGGGAAACCCGGGCAGCGAAGGCATCAGCACCCGATGCTGCTGGGCCAGCGTATCGAGGAACGGCGGCCAAACCGGCAGCCCACCGAGCCCGGCGAGAAACACGACCGGGTTGCCGCCGCCCGCTTCCAGTACCCGGCTCGGATTTCCGCGCACACGGATTTCAAAACGCCGCGGCTCGCTCATTAAGCAACCGCCTTGGGCGTGGCTCGGTTATCCATGGGTGTCGGCCACCAATGGTCTTGCCATTGATCGTCGAACAGCGCGCCAATGCGGGGCATCACCTGCTCCGCATACAACGTTGTGTTCTCGCGGGTGAGTTCACTCGACATATTGCCGAATTGCAGAAGCAACATCAGATGGCCGACATTGAGGCTGGTGCAGACTTCGGTCAGCTGTTCGGCGACCTGTTCGGGAGTCCCGATCACCACATAGCCTTCCTCGAGAATGGTGTCCCAGTCACGGGCCAACCCGCGCCGGCCCGGTTGCGCACCCTGAGCCGCCAGCGCAACCTGCGACTTGATCTTGCTGCGAATCGTCGCTTCGGTCTGATAGCCGGCGGGCGCGGCCCAGCGCGGGTCAACGTGCAGGCAGCGGCCATAAAAATACTCTGCGGGTTCCTTGTACAGGTCGTAGGCCTCCTTATAGCTATCGGCGACTCCAACGAACTGAAGAAAGCCGGCGCGATACGGATTGCGGTCCTTGCCGAGTCGATCCATTTCTTCCCAGAAGCCTTGCATCGTCGCGAGACCCAGCTTGTAACCCCCGTAGGAGAGGTAGCAGTACACGTAGTCCATCTCGGCGCACCAGTGCCAGGTTTCCACGGATCCACCGCCGGGAATCCACACGGGCGGGTGCGGCTTCTGCAGCGGGCGCGGCCAGACGTTGACGTAGCGCAGCTGGTTGAAGCGGCCGTTGAAGGAAAAGGTCTCCGACGTCTGCCAGGCCTTCATGACGATATCGTGGGCCTCGTAGTAGCGCTCGCGCAACTTGCTAGGGTTCTGGCCGTAGCAGAACACGGTGTCCATCGGCGTCCCCACGGGGAATCCGGCAATCAGCCGACCGCCGGACAGACAATCGAGCATGGCGAACTCTTCCGCCACCCGGGTTGGCGGGTTGTACAGCGCCAGGGAGTTGCCCATTACGCAGATCATCGGCGCGTCCGTCCGGCGGGCCAGTGAAGCCGCCATCAGATTCGGCGAAGGCATCAGCCCGTAGCCGTTCTGATGATGTTCGTTCACGCAGATCGCATCGAAGCCCACGTCGCCGGCGTACTCGAGTTCGTCAAGAAACTCGTGGTAGTGCGCGTGGACCTGCTCGGCGTCAAGCAACTCGGAATTAATGTCCACCCATACCGACGGGTTCTGCTTCCGGAAATCATCCGGGAGTTCCTTATATGGCATCAGATGAAACCACATGTTTTTCACGACGTGCCTGCCTCCTTCTCGCTCGACCGACGATGGTACTGGATCGCCCAACGTCGGGGTAGGAGCGCCCGCAGGCGATCCTGCCGTAGACTGAAAGCACTATCGTTGCCCAAAGGGTATCGGATGGACATTGAAGGCGGAGTCGCGATCGTTACCGGATCATCGTCGGGGGTCGGCGCCGCCTGTGCCGTCCAACTCGCGCAGCGCGGTTGTCACGTAGTCATCAATTACGCACACAACGAGCAAGGCGCGCGCGCGACCGAAGCGCGCTGTCAGGCGGAGGGGGTGGAGACGCTGGTGGTGATGGCTGACATCGCCGCCGACACAGATTGTCGTCGAATGGCCGCCGCAGCGGATGAGAAATGGGGTCGCATCGATGCGCTGGTGAACAACGCCGGAACCACCAAGTTCGTTGCCCACGACGATCTCGAGGGCTTGAGCAAACAGGACTTCCTGGACATTTATGCGGTCAATACCGTGGGCGCATACCAGATGGTCCGTGCCGTTGCGCCGGTGATGCAGCGGGGCGGTCGCGGCAGCATCGTCAATGTCGCCTCCGTGGCCGCCGTCATGGGCATCGGCAGCTCCATCGCCTATGCCGCCTCGAAGGGTGCGCTGGTCACCATGACCCTCTCCCTGGCGCGCGTGTTGGGTCCCGAAATCAGGGTCAACGCGGTGTGCCCTGGATTCATTCAGGGCGAATGGTTGCGCGAGGGCATGGGCGCCGAGGCGTACGACCGGACCCTGGAATTTCTCGAAACAACCACACCCCTGAAACTCACCGCCACGCCAGACACCGTGTCCGACGCGATCCGCTATTTCATCGAAGGCGCCGATGTGGTCACCGGCGAGACCCTGATCCTCGATGGCGGACAACACCTCAATCTCGCGCCGCTTACCCGACGATGACGCGCCTAGCTAGCGGCTGACCGGCAGCGAAAACTGCGGTGGAAAGACGCAGTAGAAGCGGCTGCCACGGCCGAATTCGCTGCGGACTGCGAGGCCCGAATCGTGACGCTTGAGCACGTGCTTGACGATCGACAGGCCCAATCCGGTGCCACCCCGAACGCGCGACCCGGCGAGGTCGATCCGGTAGAAGCGCTCGGTGATCCGTGATAAATGTTCCGGCTGAATGCCCACCCCGTGGTCCTCCACTTCGAACCGCGCGCCAGCATCCGTGTGGTACCAGCGCACGTCGATATCGCCGCCTTCCGGGCTGTACCTGACGGCATTGGCCACCAGATTTCCGAAGGCACTGTGCAGTTCGCTCTCGACGCCCCGCAAACGCAGCTGCGTGTCGACATTAACGTTGATGCGGTGACGTCCGTCACTGAGCTGGCTCGCGTCGTCCACGATTCGTTGCACCAGGTTGGGCACGTTGACTTCGCCGATCTGATCAGGGTCCAGCGCGGGGCTCGACTCGAGCCGGGTCAGCAACAGCAGGTCGTCGACCAGCGCGCGCATGCGCTGAGCGGGCGACAGCAGCTTGCCGAGCAATTCACGAAGGGTCGCAGGATCAAGCGAGGGATCTTCCGTGGCTTCGAGATAGCCCATGATGACGGTCAGCGGGGTACGCAGCTCGTGGGAAACGTTGGCGATGAAGTCCTGACGCATCGTCAACAGCCGGTTCAGTTGCGTCACGTCCCGCGCCAGGATCAAAATCCGATCCGCCTCGACCGCAATTCGACGAATCTCCAAGCGGCGATCCTCGTCGTTCGGAGCGGCAATTTCGATCAGGTCCTCTTCGAGTTCACCATTGATCAGCGCGGCCAGGTCTGGATGCCGGATGAGCACCCCGAGATTCTCGCCATGGTCGTCTCCGGACAGGCCCAACAGCCGTTGCGCGGCGCCGTTGAAGGTCTCGATCACGCCAGCGGGCGTCATCAGGACCGCGCCGTCCGGCAACGCTTCGGTGGCCATCTGTAGACGCCGGATTTGCGCCAACACGCTGCGCGCGCGTTGCCGGTTGCCGCGCACGGATTGACAGGCCCGTTCGGCAGGCGATCACCAGAGGGCCGAGATATTGTCCGGGCGGGACAGGGGGCGCCTGCTCCAGCGGGACCACCGCCTGAATTCGACCACCTGGAAGAGCACCCAGAGGGTCAGCACAATCAACAGCGACCAACCGTAGCGTCCGCTGAGCGCACCGCCGGTCAATCCGATCAGCAGCAACCCAGCGAGACGCAGCAGTTCCTTCTGGACGAGGCTCATGGATCAGCCCTGCGGCGAGCCTTCCGGCGAGCCCTGCGGCGAGCCTTGCGGCGCACCCTGTGGCGAGAACCTGTAGCCAACGCCACGAACCGTCTGGATTACGCCTTCGCGCCCGGACGGCCGCAACAGTCTGCGCAGCCGCAGAATGTGCACGTCCACGGTGCGCTCTTCGATGTAGACCCCGCGACCCCAGACACGATCAAGCAGCTGCGCTCGATCAAACGCTCGATTCGGGTGGCGCAGCAGAAACTCCAGCAACCTGAATTCAGTTGGACCGACGTGCACCGAATGGCCATCGACCGTCAGCCGATGGCCGCGTATGTCCAGCGCGATACCGTGGGTTTCGATGACACCCTCATCCGGGCTTCCCGAGCGGCGCAGCAGCGCCTTGACCCGGGCAATCAGTTCCCTGGGGGAAAACGGCTTGGTGATGTAGTCATCGATGCCGGAATCGAAACTTTTCAGCTTGTCCGACTCTTCGCCCCGCGCGGTCAACATGATCAACGGCAGATCCGCAGTCAGCTCGTCGCGCCGTAGCGTACGCGCCAGCTCGATGCCGCTGATGCCCGGGAGCATCCAATCGATGATCCGGCAGTGGCCCGTCCAGTTGCTGCAGCGCCTGTTCCCCGGTCTCCGCTTCAGTCACGTGGTAACCCGCGCGCCCGAGCGCAAAGCAGAGCATCTCCCGGATCTCGGGCTCGTCTTCGACAAGCAGGATGGTGTTCGTGGTCATAACCGTATCGCGGTCACCTTCGATTCGAGACGGCGCCAGTACATCGGATGCATGTGACAGCTTGATGAAATTATGACACCGCTCGCGGCACGGGTTGCACGTATCGACCCGGTCATCTGGCGCGATCAGTAGGTGAACGACACATCGAGCTGCAGGCGGTCGTAATCCTCAGCAACGCCGGCGTTACCGCCGCGCTCGTTGACGAACAAGGTTCCACCCAGGGAAATCTGCCGGGTGATCGCGTAGCTGCCCTTCAGGATGTGGCCTTTGCCATCGGTGCCGCCACCGCTGAAGTCCGAATCCGTGAACAGCGCAAATACGGCATCCGCTTCGAGATCCTGATACACGTACCCGAGCTGCCAGGCATGGCGGCCGCCGTCGAACTCGACCTTGGCGCCCAGCGCATAGCCGGTATCGAACTCGTCGGCGTCGTTGTTGTAGGCGTAGTCGGCAAACAGCGTGACAGGGTGTCCCGCCACGTCGAAACCCAGCTCGGCGAACACCTCGATTTCCTCGTAGTCGTACAGGTAGTCGCCGTTGGCGTCGATGCTGTTGCCACGTGGGTCGCCGTCGAACGCAATCGCTTGTCCCTTGGTGTCGAAATCGAAGTAGCTTGCGCCAACCAGCAGGTGGGTCGCCCTGAGTTCGCCTCGCCACCCCACCTGGCCACCAAAGACGATGGAATCGTCGTCGGTGGAGCGTTCCTCCACCCACAATCCCCACGCATGCGCGAACAGAGCACCTCGATCGAAGCTGGCCATGAGCCCTTCTGGCCTGAAATCGCTATCCCACAACAGCGCGTTGCCGCCGGCACGATGCACGGGGTTCTTGAATTTGCCGCCGGCGAACGAGAGTCCGTCCACCGGGGTTGCCCATGCGGCGTACGCCAGGTCGAGGCGCACGTCTTTGGTCGATGCACCGTTGCCCAGCGTCTGATTGGACGACACGGGGTCATCGCCGCCGCTGGCAAGGCCGAGCCCCACATCGACTTGGTCCGTGATCTTCGCCGTCAAATGGGCCCGTGCCCGAATGCGCTGCCGCTGTCGGTCGTTGGCAAATTCTGCATCGATGATCTCGTGCCGATAGCGAAAGTCACCTTCCAGATTGAGGGTGTCGTACCACATCACCGCCGTGGGCCGAGGCAGCGCCAGCGCAGCGCTCTGACGGGCAGAGTCGTAGTCGAACTCCGGAAGCCCTTCGCCGACGGCGTGGCTGACAGAGCTGCGTGAAGAGTCGCGCGACTCGATGCGTGCCAACCGTTCGTTCAAGGTCCGAAGCTCTGCTCGAAGTTCTGCGATGACCTGGTCGGTCGTCTCGGACCAGGCAGGCGTTGAGCCCAGCAGGCATGCGATCAAAAACCAGGCACCGGCGAGTGTGATCCCCGATGGGGTTCTTCCGGAGGGACCATTAGGCGAGGGGCACTCATTCGGGGGGCACTGGGGCATCGTTGCGTTCTCCATTTCCGAGGGCTCAGGTGGCGTAGTGTGTTTCGCCTTTATGACATTATCGTGACGGTCGGGCGACTCAATAGCAGTACACCACGGCCCGTGTTTTACTGGCGCCACGGAGATTCGACGCACACTGACGGAGGGACGGCATGGGCGAGCAACGCCAACTACGAGCAATCGATGGATTCACCTTCGGCGCCTACGAGGCACGACCGACGGGTGACGTCAAGGGTTCCATACTCGTGGTCCAGGAGATTTTTGGGGTCAACACTCACATCCGTGAAGTCTGCGACGGCTACGCCGATGCGGGGTACGTGGCCCTGGCGCCGCAGATCTTCGATCGGGTCGAGCGTGACGTCGAACTTGGCTACGATGAAGCCGGCATGACCGCTGGGATCGAGATCGCGCGGGGCAAGCTGGACATCACCACGACCCTCGGCGATCTTCAAGCGAGCGTCGAAGACCTCTCACGGCACGGCAAGGTCGGCGTGGTTGGCTACTGCTTTGGCGGTCTGCTTACGTGGCTCGCGGCCTGCGAGTTGGATGGGGTCGCCTGTGCGGCGGCGTACTACGGCGGCGGCGTCGTCGGCGAGATCGAGCGCACCGCGCGCTGTCCGGTCATCATGCATTTCGGTGACTTGGATGAGCACATCCCGATGAGTGACGTGGCGAAGATCGATGCCGCATTGCCGGATGTCACGGTCTACACCTACCACGCAGACCATGGCTTCAACTGCGACCATCGGGACAGCTTCGACGCCGATGCCGCGGCCCAGGCAAGAGAACACAGCCTGACGTTCTTCGCCGAACACGTTGGCTAGGCGCAAGGACGGGGCCGCCGGACGCACATCACCGTACGACTGCCACCTTGACATCCCCGAGGGGTTTGTTGATCCTTCGACCGGACTGTTGATGGGGTGGGAGCGTTTAGCAACGGTGTCAACGCGCGGCTGTTTTACTGGCCTAGTGGACCTTTCGCTACAACGACCGGACACGCTTCTATGGATGTCTTCGTCGGCTGGGCCGTCGCACACATCTGGCCAATCTGCCACGCATCAGCGTTGGTAATCGTTCGATACTCGTTGAACAAGCTAATCCTTAGGGAAGTCGTATGAAAAACAACCACACCCAGAGGCCGATGATATCGCTGTTGCTGGCTTTGGGCGTTGCGCTAGGAGGCACCTCCGCGTTCGCCACTAACCTCAATGACGTTTTTGGCGTCGCGGAACAGGTGAACAAGCAGGCGCGGAAATCCCAGGCGCGCGTAGACGCCTTGACCGATGAGACGCGCACGCTACTTGGCGAGTACAAGACGGTGTTGAAGGAAATTGAAGGCCTGCGCGTCTACAACCGCCAACTGGAAAAGCAGATTGCCAACCAGGAAGCGGAGAAGCTGCAATTGTCGGCATCCATCGACCAGGTGACGGTCATCGAGCGACAAATTACGCCGTTGATGATGCGCATGATCGACGGGCTCGAGCAGTTCGTTGCTCTGGACCTGCCGTTCCTGAACGAGGAACGCGCGAACCGCCTCGATGGGCTGCGGGAAATGATGGATCGCGCCGATGTTGCGGCGTCAGAAAAGTTCAGCCAGATCCTGCGCGCCTATCAGATCGAGAACGAGTACGGCCGAACCATGGAATCCTACGCTGACGAGATCGACACGACTGAAGGGTCACGCATTGTCGACGTGCTCAAAGTCGGCCGTATCGCTCTGATCTATCAGACCAGCGATGGTGAGGAAACAGGCGCCTGGGACGTCTCGAAGGGCACCTGGGTCGCCCTCGACGACTCGTACAAAACTCCGATTCGAAACGGCATCCGAATGGCGCGTAAACAACTGTCGGTGGACATGCTGACCCTCCCGATCGCCGGACCGGAGACAGTCGAATGAACAACGCTTACCTGAAGTGCCTGTTGTGCATCGCCGCCCTTGCCGGTTGTGTTACCCCAGCCCTTGCCCAGGACACGCCTGTCGGTGGAACCGAAGGCGATCTGGTTGTCAACAAAGCCGACACGCTGGGCGACCTGCTCGACCTGGTTGAGCAGCGCCGTGTCGTCGAGTCGCGCGAACACCTTCGCCGCGAGCAGGAGTTCGTGGGCTCTCGCAACCGCCAGGCACAGATGCTTAAAGATGCCGAGGCCGAGCGTCGCCGCGAAGAGCAACGTAGCGAGCGCCTGGAAACGCGGTTTGAAGAAAATGAGATCCGTATCGGCGATCTGCAGGAAGCATTGGACAAGCGGCTCGGCAGCCTGCGCGAGTTGTTCGGCGTGCTGCAACAGGTGGCCGGGGATACCCGGGGACTGTTCGAAGGCTCGGTGATCAGCGCGCAGTATCCCGGTCGCGGCGAGTGGCTCGGCGAGCTCGCAGCCAAAATGGGCACCGCCAGCCAACTGGCGACCATCGCAGAGATGGAACGGTTGTGGTTCGAACTGCAACGCGAGATGACCGAGTCGGGCAACGTCGTGCGCTTCAGGGCCACGGTGAACATGCTCAACGGCGAACAGAAGGAAACCGATGTGGTGCGCATCGGTGCCTTCAACGTGATCGCCGACGGCGAGTACGTGAACTTCGAGCCGGATGTGGGGGTGCTGGTCGAACTGGCGCGACAACCCGCAGGGCGGTTCACGAACTCCGCTGAAGACCTCGATGATGCGGAACCGGGTGACCTGGTGGCGTTCGCCGTCGACCCAACCCGTGGCGCATTGCTGTCACTGCTGATTCAGGCCGCCACGTTTGGCGAGCGCGTCGGCACGCCATTCGGCGGCATCGCCAACGGGGAGTGCTACCTGCCGTTCTGCGACGGGCAGGGCGGCTACGTCGGGTCGGTCATCATCCTGGGTGGGATTATCGGCGCCCTGCTGGCAATCGAGCGCTTGATCACGCTGTCGATGGTGGGCGCCAAGGTCAACGCACAGCGCAAAAGCAGCGTGGTCGACACCGGCAACCCGCTCGGCCGAATTCTCAAGGTGTATGAGGGCAACCGCGACGTCGATGTCGAAACGCTGGAGTTGAAACTCGACGAGGCAATTCTTGGTGAAACGCCGGGGCTGACCCGCAATATCACGCTGATCCAGGTGATTTCGGTGGTCGCGCCGCTGCTCGGTCTGCTCGGTACCGTGATCGGGATGATCCTCACGTTCCAGGCCATCACCCTGTTCGGCACCGGCGATCCCAAGACCATGGCCGGCGGTATCTCCACCGCACTGATGACCACGGTGCTGGGGCTGTGCGTAGCCATTCCAATGGTTCTGATGCACTCCATTGTCGCCTCGCGATCCAAGGGCGTGTTGCACGTGCTGCAGGAGCAGAGCGCCGGGATAACGGCACGACGTGCCGAGGAATCCGGCCAGGCACTGGGTTAAGCAAATGTTCCGTGACGCCTATCTTGCGATCATCACGTTCATGGATCAGGGCGGCGACGTGCTTTGGCTCATCGCCGCGCTCACGTTCCTGATGTGGACGCTCGTGTTCGAGCGCATTCACTACTTCTACACCGAACACCGATCGGTGATTACGGTAGCGACCGAAGAGTGGGAAGACCGTTCGGAACGGCGTTCCTGGAGCGCCCATCAGATCCGCGATGAGATCATCTCAATCGCATCGGGCAAAATCACGGGTAGCCTGCCATTGATCCAGACCTGTGTGATGCTTTGTCCGCTGCTGGGCCTGCTGGGGACGGTCACAGGCATGATCACGGTGTTCGATTCGATGGCGACCCACGGCGGCAACGCCCGGTCCATGGCCGCCGGTGTGTCGATGGCAACCATCCCGACTATGGCGGGCATGATCGCAGCGCTGTCGGGGGTGCTGGCGACGACATTTTTGAAACGACGGATAGACTTCGAGATCGATTACTTTCAGGATCACCTGAGCTTCGACCACTGAGGCAGGAGGCGCTATGGCGCGCGCAGTCAACCGCACAGCACGACCAGACGAAGACTCCGACATCAACCTCACGCCCATGCTGGACGTGGTGTTCATCATGCTGATTTTCTTCATCGTCACGGCAACCTTCATCAAGCAGGCCGGGATCGAAATCATTCGGCCGGAAGCACTGACGGCAACCCAGAAACCTACGGTATCCGTGCTGGTTGCGATCAGTTCGGACGGTGACATCTGGATCGACAAGAAAAGGGTTGATGTGAATGCGGTGCGGATTCATATCGAGCGGGTTCACGCCGAGAATCCGAAGGGCGGTCTCGTCGTGCAGGCCGATCGGAAAGCCAAGAGCGCGATCCTGCTCGGGGTGCTTGAAGCTGCGCGTGCGGCCGGGATCACCGAAGTCGCTATCGCGACGAACATGTAGCGGGGTGCAGCCATGATTGCTCGATTCGGAATTGTTGTCACGCTGGGCGCCCTTGTCACCTTCGTTCTGTTCCTGCTCATGCAGGCGCTGATCAAGAGTGACAAGAGTCCATTTACCGACGCGCCAATCGGAAGGATCGTCGATTTCGTTCGCCTGCAGGACGATCCGGACCTCCGGCTGAAAAACCGCAAACCCGAACCGCCGCCGCCGCCGGACGAACCGCCCCCCGATATGCCGAAGCCGGACTTCGATGCGAGCGTCGACTCCATAGGCGTGGATATCGGCATGGGCGACATCAATGTCAATCTCAATATGCAGGGTTCCGGAGGGTTCAGCGTGGACGGTGAGTACCTTCCCATCGTCAAGGTTGCGCCTATCTACCCCCGACGTGCCCAGACGCGGGGCATCGAAGGCTATGTGCTGCTCGAGTTCATCGTCACAAAGACCGGTGCAGTACGAAATCCGGTGGTCATCGAATCGCAGCCCACCGGCATATTCGACCGCTCGGCTCTGAGCGCTGCGCGGAAATTCAAATACAAACCGAAGGTCGTCAACGGTGAACCCGTGGATGTAGCCGGGGTTCGGAACCTGATCAGGTTCGAACTGCGGGACGACTGAACGAGGTGCAATAGAGGTCCCGTCGATGAGAAGCGCACACTACATCGCCTGGTTGCTGACCGCGTCGCTGATCGCTTCGGTGGCGCTGCCCGTCGCACTGTCGGCACTCGGAGGCCAAGGGTTCCAGAGCGCGGCCGCGGCTGAGCAGAAGAAACCCTCCCAGCGTCCGAGGAAGACCCGACGCATCCCCACCATGAGCGAACGCACGTTCAAAAAGCTCGCCGCGGTCCAGGAGGCGATTGACCTCAAAGACTATCTGCTGGCCCACAAACTGCTGCGCGATATGGAAGGCCGCAAAGGCATGAACGGGAACGAGCTGGGCCAGATCTACAATATGCAGGCCTATGTGTATTTCAGCCAGGAAGACTACGAAGGGGCCATCCGTTCCTATGAGAGAGTCGTGGCACAGGGGGACAAGGTTCCCGAGGGACTCGAGGTCGGCACCATCTACAGCCTGGCGCAACTGTACTTCGTCACCGAACGCTATCAGAAGGCCCTCGACAGCATGGAGCTGTGGCTTTCCAAAGCCGATAATCCGGGTCCGGACCCGCATATCTTCATGGGTCAGGTCTACTACCAGATGAAGGACTACCGACGCGCGGTTCCGCAGATCCAGCAGGGTATCTCAATCGCCCAGGAACGAGGCACGGCGGTCAAAGAAAACTGGTGGCAGCTGCTGCGCTACCTCTACTACGAGCAGGAGAACAATCCGAAGGTCATCGAGATTCTGGAAATATTGATCGTCGACTTCCCCAAGCGCGAGTACTGGGTTCAACTCGCGGGTATGTATGGGGAAGAAGGATACGAAAAGAAGCAGGTATACGCGATGGAGACTGCCCACGTCGGCGGTTTCCTGACCAAACAGAACGACCTGCTGAGCTATTCCGGACTGCTGATGCAGGAAGAGGTGCCATACCGTTCGGCCAAGTGGCTGAGCAAGGCAATGGATGACGAGATCGTTGAGGAAACCTCGAAGAACCTGCAGATGCTCGGTCAGGCCTGGCAACTGGCCCAGGAAGTCGATGAAGCGATTCCGGTGTTCCGACAGGCCGCCAAGAAGTCCGATGACGGCGAAATTTACGCCCGTCTGGCCCAGCTGTACCTCGAGAAGGATCAGTACAAAAGCTGCGTCAAGGCCGCAGACGACGCGCTACGCAAGGGGGGTTTGAAGAAGAGCCAGACCACCCACATTGTGCGCGGCATGTGCCTGTTCAACAACGATCGTCTGACGGCCGCACGGGTCGCCTTCGTAGAGGCAGGACGCATCGCGCGGCTGAGGAAGGACAATGCGAATCAACGCATGACGCGCCAGTGGGTCCGGTACATCGACGGCGAAAAGAAACGACGTGCGGCCCTCGCCGCATCGATCTGATCGGAGCGCTTCAACCCGCCGTCCGCAGGTAGCGTCAGGGTGTTCACTGGAATCGTTCAAGGTCTGTGCGAGGTCGTCAAGGTCGAGCCGCAGGCTAATCTGAGCTGCCTGTATATCGACCTGGGCGAACTGGCGAAGGACCTGGCGCTGGGCGCGTCCGTGGCCATCAACGGGACCTGTCTGACGGTCACCGGTATTCACGACCATCCCACGGTCAGCGGGGGCACGGTCGTTGGTTTCGACATCATCAAGGAATCCCTCGCGCTGACCAACCTTGGTGCCGTCGTTTCGGGCGATCGCGTAAACATCGAACGGTCGTTGAAGTTCGGTGACGAAATCGGTGGCCACATCGTTTCCGGACACATTGCCACGACCCTTGTCCTGGACCACCTCGAGACCAGCTCCAACGAACGGGTCCTGTGGTTTGCCTGCGAACCCCAGTGGCTGAAGTATCTCAACTACAAGGGTTTCGTCGCGCTGGATGGCGCGAGCCTGACCATTTCCAGCATCGACCGGGGCGCCGGCTTGTTTTCGGTGAGCCTGATTCCGGAGACCGTTGCCCGCACGACTCTCGGCACACGTGAGGCCGGTGCGCTGGTGAACCTCGAGATCGAGGCCCAGACCCAGACTATCGTCGAGACCGTGGAACGCTTGCTAGGCGACGAGCAATGGCGTGAAGCGCTGTGTTCGCGCGCCTGATTGGTTAGCGGGCACCGCGGTGCAATTGCCGAAGATTACCGATCACCGCCTCGAGCGCGCGATCGAACACCTGGGATTCGTCCAGCACCGTTAGATGGTCGGCCTTCAATGCGACGGCCAACCCCGCGCGGGTTCGCTCGGCCACCTTCATACCACGGCGATTGACGAACACGTACTTGTCGCCCGGTTCGACAATCGCGGCAAGTTTACAGCGCAGCCGCTCGCCACTGTCCTGGGTCAGTTCCACCCACACGCCCTCGCTGAGGCCTTCCAGCTGCTCGAGAATCTCCGGATCCGGTTCGAACGTCGATTCCTTGGCGCTCACTCCTCCGGGCGCGGAGAGTACGATTTCCTCCATCAGGGGAAGGTCCGGTTCAACCGGCTCGACGTCATCGTCCTGAAGGAAGCTACGGTCATAGGCGGCAATCTCGGCGAGCGCGACGCGTAACTCGTCGAGAACTTTGTCGACATCGACACCGGGGATGTTCACCAGCCGCATCCCTTGTTCGATGCGCGTCAGCAACTCGGGGGTACGCCGATCGCGCTCATCCACGTCCGCCAGTTGATCGAGCGGTTGTACGCTCCACAACAGTTGATCGAAGGTCTCCAAACCTTCGGCCCACGGCTCGCTCTGGATCCCATTTTTGACACACACGTACACCAGGAATCGGCTCCAGACGTCACTGATGAAATGACCGACCTCTGGGGGCAGGCGTAACCCGCTCGCTTTCTGGTTGATGAGTTGCTCGACGGTTTGCTTGGCCGCGACGGTCTTGGCTTTTCCGGTCTCGGCCTGCTTGACACGCTGCTCGACGATTTCCGTGCGGCGATGGTCCTGGCCGACGAAGCCGCGTAGCTCGGCGACCAGCGTCTCGAACAACCCAAGATCGTCATCAAAGTGATTCAGAACGCGCAGGACTATCGATTCGATCTTGTTGTAGAGCGAGTCGCGTTTCAGGTCCGCACTGCTACTCCAACCGATGCCCGCACTGGACAACTCGTTCAGCAGTTGGCGCGCCGGGTGGCTGGTTTTTCCGAAAAAGGATTTATCCAGCAGGGCGACTTTCAGCATCGGAATCTGCAGTCGCGCGATCAACGCCTTCATCGGAATAGCCAGGTTCCGATCGTTGAGAATGTAGTCGAACAGCATGCCGACCAGGTTGACGGTATCTTCGTCGCCTTGACCGAGGTTGTGGCTATCCGTGCGCCGCATCAGCAGCTTGCGCAAATCCAACGTCTGCGGCACCGAGTTCAAATCGATGGGCAATGCCACGTCGTCGGTCTGCAGGCCCGACAATGCATCCATCAGCTGCGGTTGGGTCACCGCGGGACCCCGCGCGGCACCCGTGGCTCCGGATCCTTCAGCGCCGCCGGGACCACCGACCCGATGTTGGGAGAGCAAGGCCTGCAGCATCGCGAAACCCGTCTCCGCCGCCTCACGCTGGGCCGCGGAACTGTCGGTGCCCGGAGCCGGCGGCGGTGACGTCTCAGGCGATTTCTTCAGCACCTGCCGCAGATCGGGCAGCACCCCGGCATCCGCGAGCAACTGATTGGCTTCGTCATAGCACGGACCGAGCTGCGCCATGAAGTCGCGCTCGAACAGCTTGAGTAAAACGATGCGCACGCGAATGTCGACGTCCAGAGTCTCACACGCACAGACGAACGCGTCGGCGAGCGCCTGCGGTCCCAGTGGATTGAGCCGTTCGGTGACCTCCCGGTCCGGGTAGAGCGAATCCATTCGTTTGGTCAGCTGCATGATCTGCAACGAGAATTGACTGGTGATCTTGGAGACGCTCCCGGAAACAGCGACGCTGACTTCGAGGTCATCGTTCTTGAGCAGGGAGAAGTTGTCGACCGCCGTCTCGAAATCCTCCTCGCCTTCGACTGGTGAGGATTCCTGGGTGGCACCGACCACCGCGTCGAACCCTCGATACACCTGATTCAGGAACGAATCGGCGATCTGGCGCCGGTGCAGGCGAAGCTCGCGCATCGAGTCGAAATACAGGTGCTGATCCGCGTCGTTGCACGATCGCTCGGCCATTTCAAACAGGGAATCGTCGGCGTTGTTGAACAAGGCTTCAATCAGACCCGCGAGGCGCTTCTTGGCGCTCTGACGAACCGAATTGAGTATCGGGGGCAGCGCATCGGCGCGGCGGGCTCCCGATTTATCAACGGCCGTCAACGGCACCACTTTAGAAGAATGGGTCACTACCTGTGTCTCCCAGGCTTTTGGACTTGTGCACCTGCATTAGAGCATTACCAATTTGCTACGGTTGCGAATCCGGTGGTACTTCACTTGTGAACCAGTTCACATTCCGGGCGGGTTTACCGGGAATCGAAGGGGCGGAAAGGGGTTGCCGCGGCGCTGCCGCGGCAGGAACTAACGGATGTTGGCCTGGGCGTGGAATTCGCGCCAGTCGAGAATGTCTGTCGCGGCGCCGGATTTGAGCTGAACACCGATGACCCAGCCGTCGACGTCATCAGGATCCTGCTCTCCGACCGGCCGCATCCAGCGGACTTCGCCGGCCAGGAAAAACTTCCCTGGACGGTTGCGGATGTCGACCCACAGATCGAGTAGCGCGCCATTGGGAATCGCGCCATCGGTGCGGAACTGGATACCCCCCACCGACAGGTTCAAGGCCCGACACGAGACAGTAGATCCCACCAGGTCGGGATCTGCAGCGCTCAGCACGACCTGGACGAACAAACGGTCGTCGCTCTCGATGCGTGCGTGCATGCGCTGATCATCTCGGGCGCGCGACGCTCGGCTGTCCCGAAGTCGTGCCCGCGCCCTCGTCAATTCGATTACGTTGCTCTCACTCGCCATGGCGTTGATACACCGGTCTGATTCTGTGAAGGACATTAACAGCGAGAATCGTGCCAGAATCAATTTGAATATATAAATCACTAAATATCAAATGGTTGAACGTCTTTTCTCGAAGAAGCGTTCATGTTGTTCAACGCCCTGCGCCCCTTGGAAGGCCGAGAAGTGACGCAAATTGACAGTGCGTTGTATACTGCCGGCCGTGTCGCAACGAGCCACCTTCCAGGAACAGCTACGCGCCGGGTGGCGCCGTTCGGGTTCGTTGCTTGGCATCGGATTCGACCCGATTCCCGATCAATTTCCAGACCCCGTCAGCCGTGACCGCGCCGGCGTGCTCCGGTTCTGCCTCGAGATTGCCGAGGCCGTGGGCGATCTGGTCTGTGCCTTTAAGCCACAGTTCGCGCACTTTGCAGCCCTTGGCGCGGAAGCCGAATTGGCCACCCTGATCGGCGAGCTGCAGCTTCGCTTTCCCGACGTGCCGGTGATTCTGGATGCCAAGCGCGGTGATATCGGATCCACCGCAGAGCGATACGCCCTCGAGGCCTTCGAGCGTTATGGCGCCGACGCCGTGACCGTAAACCCCTACCTGGGTCCCGAAAGCATCAAACCCTACCTGGCCTATCACGACCGCGGGGTGATCGTATTGTGTCGAACCAGCAATCCTGACAGCGGCTGGCTCCAGGACTACCCGGCCGAGGACCCGGTCTATCTGCGTGTCGCCCGGGCGGCGGCTGAGTGGAACGCACACGGCAATGTCATGCTGGTCGCCGGGGCGACGTATCCCGAGCAACTTGAAGCAATTCGCGACACGGTGGGAGACATGGCGCTGCTGGTACCCGGCATCGGCACCCAGGGGGCTGATCTGGACGCCGCGGTGGCCGCCGGATTGACCCGCGATGGCGCGGGGTTGGTGTTCAACACCTCGCGCGCGGTGCTGTACGCCTCAGCCCGCGCCGACTACACCGATGCGGCACGACGCGTAGCAGAACAGTTGCACGAGCGGCTCGCGAGCGCCAGGGACAGCTGCGCCGTCACCTAGATTCTTCACCATGTGTACACGCTAACGTTTTGATAATTAAATATTTTCATTCGGATGATCACACAACGAGCCGCTTACAATCGGAACCCGCAGGGGAACCGGTGCTGCGTTAGAATGGCACACCTTCCGGGAGGCAGCTGAACGGGCCCAGCGACGGGCCCAGATCAGGGATATTCCGTGCGCACGGACTCGCGTTTTCCCTACCAGCTTCCGGTCGACACGTCCGCGCGGCACCACGCAAGCCCTGCGGACCGGGACTCGACGGAACAGGAGACGCGGGGGTGACCCCAGATGCGGTACTGCATCGTTACGTAACGCTGGTATCCGAACGGCACGTGGATACCGAGGCGATCTATCGCCTCGTCGCCGCGGATGCAGACCTCTTGAGCCGTTGGTTGACCAGCCTCGATTGTCTCGCCGACCCGAACCAGCTCCGCCAGGCACTCGGCGACCTCGACGACGCCACACTCATTGGCATTTCCCGAGCGCAAATCTGGGCCGTCGCCCCCTTGGGCACGACCGCGCGGTTGGGTTTCGACCAGTGGCGCTCGGTGTTGCGCTCGTCCTGCCTGGCCATCTCCATCTCGAACGCCGTGGATTATCCGGAGGCTGAGGCGGCTCAGCTGCGAACCCTGCTCGCCATTTCGGGCATCAAACTCGACCACGACCCACTGCTGGCGGAACTGATCGATTTCCGCGGCGCGGCGCCCGAACTACTGGCGGATGCCCACCCGCTGCTGCGCATGTTCGCAGTCATCGAAGCATTGGAGCATCAGAACGAAGCCAAGGCCGCGGCGCTGGCGAGCGAGTTGTTTGGTATCGAACCCGGCGATTTTGCGACCATGGTCGAGGACGCCGAACACCGCTGCGCGGTAATCGTCGCGGATCTGGCCCTGGACGACGAGCTGGGCGACAACTGGTTCGACGAACTCTGGATCCAGGCGCAACTGCTGGCCTTCTCCAGTGTGCTGGGCCGGCAGCGTGACATGGCCGGGCTGATTGAGGCGGCGGATTACGCCGCGCGCGGTCTGTTCGGCCAGGAGCCCGGTTACTTCTTCCTCGACGCGGAACACGGCGTGCTGGCCGGTGCAGAGAATTCCGAATTTGACGCACTGACGATCGGACTCGCCCGTTCGACGAGCCTCATCGCCGAGGCACTGCGCGCCGAGCGCCCAATGGAGATGCTCGAAGATGTGACCGGGCCGGTGGTCGACCGCCAGGTACTGCGGCGTCTGCGGGCCGAACGTGCCACCGCCGTACCGATGATCGACGCGGAACTTCCGGTCGGGGTGCTGGTGCTGCGTCTATCGGATGAAGACCGTGCCAACGCGACCGACACCATGGCCGCTTTCGCCACGGAGCTGGCGGGCTGGGTGAACGTGCGACGCTGGGACGAACGTCAGCGCACCACGCTGTTCGATCGGTACCGGGCGCGCCACGAGAAGCGGCTGCGCGAAATCGTCCACGAGGCGAATAACCCCTTGAGCATCATCAACAACTATCTGCACATACTGGAATTGCGTCTCGAGGGCATGCCCGAGGCGCAGGAACAGCTCAAGATGATCGGCGAGGAAATTCGCCGCACCTCCGACATCGTACGCACCGTGGTGGATTTCCCCGAGGTGGCCGACGGGCCCACTGGAACCCCACCGGAGCCACGTCGCTTCGAGGTTAACGACGTCGCCCGTAAGGTGATCGAACTGTTGGGTGGGCGCGCGGTCGCAACCGGTATCGAGGTCAGCCAGAATCTCGTTCCAGGGGTCAGCGTGGTGTCTGATGAAGACCGGGTAACCCAGGTGATGACCAATCTCGCTCGCAACGCCATCGAAGCGTTGCACGAGGGCGGCGTTCTGCAGATCGAAACGGTGCCGGGTGTGTACCGCTCGGGTCGCGCCGGGGTTGAGTTCGTGGTTCGTGACAATGGTCCGGGGTTGCCCCCGGAGGTCCTCGAGCGTCTCTATGAGCCGAAAACGACCACCAAGGGACCGGACCATGCCGGATTGGGGCTGCACATCATCGGTCGTCTCGTCGCCGAGTTGGAGGGCGCAATCGACGTCCGGACGGATAGCGAGCGCGGTACCGCATTTTCAGTATTTCTGCCCAATTTGACCTGATCGCGACGCTCCGGGGCTCTCCGCCGGATGCTGGACGCCGTTTGGCGTGCGCATGATGGCCATCGTGCCATTCGAGGGTCGGCTCTGAGGTCCGTCACCACGTTGCGACCCAGCCACCCGTGCATTAGCCTTGCGCGCGTTCAACAACTTTGGGAATGACCATGACTTCCGATAGCGCCGCGTTCCGCTGGGACGATCCGTTCCTGCTCGATGAGCAGCTCAGCGACGACGAACGCATGGTTCGACAGACCGCCCAGGACTACGCGCAGGAACGGCTGATGCCACGGGTGCTGAGCGCCAACCGCGAAGAGCGCTTCGATCGCGAAATCATGAACGAGTTCGGCGAGCTGGGCATGCTCGGTGCGACCCTGCCGGCAAAGTATGGTTGCGCGGAAGTGAACTACGTCAGTTACGGCCTGATGGCACGCGAGGTGGAACGTGTCGACTCCGGCTACCGATCAGCGATGAGCGTCCAATCCTCCCTGGTGATGCATCCCATCTATGCCTACGGCACCGAAGCACAACGCGAAAAGTACCTGCCCAAACTCGCCAGCGGTGAATGGGTCGGCTGCTTCGGTCTTACCGAACCCGACCATGGCTCGGATCCGGGCAGCATGGTGACCCGGGCCCGTGAAGACGGCGACAGCTACGTTCTGAACGGCACGAAAATGTGGATCACCAACTCGCCGATCGCCGACCTTGCCGTGGTGTGGGCGAAACTCGACGGTGTCATTCGTGGATTCATCGTGGAGCGCGATAGCAAAGGTTTCTCGACGCCGAAGATCGAGGGAAAGATGAGCCTGCGTGCCTCGGTTACCGGTGAGATCGTGCTCGACGACGTGCGCATACCGAAGGCCAACCTGCTGCCCGACGCAAAGGGGCTGGCCGGCCCCTTTGGCTGCCTGAATCGCGCCCGTTACGGCATCGCCTGGGGCGCGATGGGGGCAGCGGAGTACTGCTGGCATGCGGCCCGGCAGTACACGCTGGACCGCAAACAATTCGGACGACCGCTCGCGGCAAACCAGTTGATTCAGAAGAAGCTCGCCGACATGCAGACCGAGATCACCCTCGGATTGCAGGGTGCGCTGCGCATCGGTCGACTGATGGACGAGGGCCGGCTGGCCGTCGAGAATATCTCGCTGATGAAACGCAACAACTGTGGTAAAGCACTGGACATCGCACGCATGGCGCGCGATATGCATGGCGCCAACGGGATCTCCGACGAGTTCCACGTCATTCGGCACGTAATGAACCTCGAAACCGTCAATACCTACGAGGGTACGCACGACATCCACGCACTGATCCTGGGTCGGGCCCAGACCGGGTTGCAGGCGTTCACTTAGCGCTTCGGCGCAACCGATGGCAGGTTGCTAGCACGCGCCGTATCACCACGCTATTGCATAGTGGATGTTTCGTGGAAGTTCACCCGTTTTACTCCCGGTCGGGTTGTCCACGGGTACGACTCGACATAGTGTGATTCGCCCGGCTCGAGCGTGCAGCCGATCTAACGAACACCGAAAGGGGACAAAAATGATTCGAGTGATGATAGTGGACGATCATCGACTGGTACGGGTGGCACTACGCGCATTGCTCGCGGACGCGCGGGACATTGAGGTTGTTGGTCAGGCCGATAGTGGCGAAGAGGCCGTGACCCTGGCGCGTGAGCTGGCGCCCAACGTCGTGTTGATGGACCTCAGAATGCCGGGGCTCGGAGGGCTGGAGGCTACCCGCCGGCTGCTCCGCACGGATCCCGGAATCCGGGTCGTGGTGGTCACGGCCTGTTCCGAAGATCCCTTCCCGGCCCAGGCGATCAAAGCCGGGGCGGCGGGATTTCTGACCAAGGGCGCATCGCGTGAGGAATTGCTCGGGGCCATCCGCAAAGTATTTCTCGGCCAGCGCTGTATGAGCCACCAGGTCGCCCAGCACCTCGCGCTGAAGTCCTTCGAGGACACCTGTACGTGTCCTTTCGATCATCTTTCGAACCGCGAGCTGCAGATCGCGATGATGGTGGTCGACTGTCAGCGAGTGCAGAAGATAGCCACCGATCTCCATCTGAGTCCGAAAACCGTCAACAGCTATCGCTACCGGATTTTCGACAAGCTGAAGGTCCGCAGCGACGTGGAGTTAGCGCTGCTGGCGGCACGCTATGGGATGATCGATGTGGACACCGCCAGGCTACAGGCCTGAGCGATGGGCGCTTTCGATCCAGACTGCCAGCGCTGCCCGCGCCTGGCGGCGAATCTGGCGAAAGTTCGCGAACGCCATCCAGACTATCATGCCGCGCCCGTTGCGGGCTTTGGACCGAACGACGCGCGGCTGCTTATCGTCGGGCTGGCGCCAGGCATGCACGGCGCGAATCGCAGCGGCCGCCCATTCACCGGCGACGCCTCGGGCAAGCTGTTGTTCGAGATACTGTTCGCGACCGGCTTCGCCAATCGTCCGGGCTCCTCAGGCTGCGATGACGGGCTGGTACTGCAGGGCTGTCGGATCACCAATGCGGTAAAATGTCTGCCCCCGGGGAACCGGCCACTGGCCGCCGAGATCAGCAACTGCAGGGAGTATCTCGACGCCGAGATCAACGCGTTGTGGCGACCCGGCGTGCGCAAACCCCGTGCGCTGATGGCGCTGGGACGAATTGCCCACGAAGCGATTGTGTCCGTTATCCAGCCGGCAGCGGCGCTACGTTTCGGGCACGGCGCGCAGCACCGATTGGCAGACCGCCTTTGGCTGCTCGACAGCTATCACCCGAGCCGTCAGAACGTGAATACCGGCCGGCTGACCAGACAAATGCTGTGCGACGTCTTCGAGATGGCCCGGCAGACGCTTGACGGGTCCGAGCCGCCTGCATAGGGTCCGTGGGATGGCCGAGCCATCCCACGCAACATTTGACGCCGAGCGGTTCCTGCAACGCCTGACCCGTAAGCCCGGCGTCTATCAGATGCTCGACGCCGACGGCGAGCCCCTCTACGTGGGCAAGGCACGCAATCTGAAGAATCGCGTCACGAGCTACTTCCGTGCCTCCGGGTTGAGCACTAAAACACTGGCATTGGTCAAACGGATCGCCGACATCCAGATCACCGTCACCGCGAGTGAGACCGAGGCGTTGCTGCTGGAGCAGAGTCTGATCAAGAAACTCCGGCCGCCGTACAACATCGTGCTGCGCGACGACAAATCGTATCCATACATCTACCTGACCGATCACCCCGACTATCCCCGGCTGACGTTCCATCGCGGCGCCAAGCGCAAAACCGGGCGCTACTTCGGGCCGTTCCCCAGCGCGAGCGCGGTGCGCGACAGCCTCAATATCCTGCAGAAGCTGTTCAAGATCCGCCAATGCGACGAAAGCTATTTCCGGAATCGCTCGCGGCCCTGCCTGCAGCACCAGATCGGGCGCTGTAGTGCACCCTGCGTCAACGCCATCAGCCCAGCCGACTATGCCGACGACGTGCGTGTCGCCGTGATGTTTCTGGAAGGCCGCAACAACGCAATTCTCGACGAGTTCAAGTCCTCGATGGAGCGAGCCGCCGCCGGGCTCGAGTTCGAACGTGCCGCGCGTTACCGGGATCAGATCACCCAGTTGCGCAAGGTTCAGGAACAGCAGTACGTGCACGCCAGCAGTGGCGACGAGGACGTGTTCGCCATCGCTCAGAACTCCGGTGCGACCTGCGTGCAGGGATTCTTCATTCGTGGCGGCCGCCTGCTCGGTCACCGGACCTGGTTTCCGAAAAATCATCTGGAGTCCGAGGCCGAAGACCTGCTCAATGCGTTCCTCTCCCAGTACTACCTCGGCAGCGCGGAACGTGAAATTCCCAAATCGGTGATCGTCAGCACGCCACTCGCCGACCGGGAACTCCTGAGCGATACGCTCAGTGCGAGAAGCGGGCGCCGAGTTCGGGTGAGTTTCCGGGTTCGCAGTCAGCGGGCACGCTGGCTGAAAATGGCATCAGAGAATGCGGAACTCGCGCTGAACGCCTACCTCGCCGACAAGCAGAACGTCTACGCGCGGTTCGTCGCACTTCAGGAAGCGCTGGGACTCGAGGACCTTCCCACGCGGCTGGAATGCTTCGACATCAGCCACTCCAGCGGTGAAGCCACCGTTGCCTCCTGCGTGGTGTTCGATACCAGCGGCCCGCTGAAATCGGACTACCGGCGATTCAACATCGAGGGGGTTACGCCGGGTGATGATTACGGCGCGATGAAGCAAGCCCTGAAACGGCGCTACGCCCGTCTGAAAGCCGGCGAGGGCCACCTGCCGGATCTGCTGATAATCGATGGCGGTCCCGGCCAGCTCGCCCAGGCACAGGACGTCTTGAGCGAGTTGCAGGTGGACGATGTGCAGATCCTCGGCATCGCCAAGGGCCCCACCCGCAAACCGGGTCTGGAAACACTCTATCTCGCCGAGGTCGGCGAGTTGACCCTGCCGCCGCAGGGAGGGGCGATCCACCTGCTGCAGCACATCCGCGACGAAGCGCATCGCTTTGCCATCACCGGGCACCGTCAGCGGCGTGCCAAGGCCCGCAAAACCTCCGAACTGGAGGGCATCGCGGGCATTGGTCAGAAGCGACGCCGTGAGTTGCTGCGTCACTTCGGCAGCGTCGCCGGCGTGAAAGGCGCCAGCGTCGATGAAATCGTCAAGGTGCCAGGCATCAGCCACAAACTCGCCGACCAGATCTATGCAGAACTACACCTTGGCTGACGCCAACCGCTAGAATGGCCCAGCGCGGCCAATTACACCCAGATGAATCTACCGAACCTGATCACGCTCTTGAGGATGGCGCTCATACCCATCTTCGTGGCCGTGTACGTGATACCCGGGCAGCCCACCTATCTGATTGCTGCCGCCCTGTTCGGCGTCGCCGGTCTCACCGACTGGCTGGATGGCTACCTAGCTCGCAGACTGGGTCAGACGACGCGCCTTGGCGCGTTTCTCGATCCAGTGGCGGACAAACTGATCGTGGTGACCGCCTTATTGTTGCTGGTTGGCCATCACGCCAATCTGTGGCTGACCCTGCCGGCCACGGTGATTGTCGGCCGCGAGATCGTCATCTCGGCGCTGCGCGAGTGGATGGCCGAGATGAACCGCCGCGGCGTGGTCGCTGTCAGTTGGCTCGGCAAAGTCAAAACGACCATGCAGATCATCGCGTTGCTGGTGTTGCTGGCACATCCCCCGGACCTCGACGCGCCGCTGGTGCAGTTTGGGTACGTGCTGCTGTACGCAGCGGCGCTGATGACCCTGTGGTCGATGGCCGTCTACCTGCGCGCCGCCTGGCCAGCGCTTCGGGACAGCATGGATGAACCCTAGCGGCGCACGCATGTTGGCTTATGCCGGTCAGCCCATTAGAATGCCGCCCCTTCGGCTGAGTGGCAGAGTGGTCATGCAGCGGACTGCAACTCCGTGTACGCCGGTTCGATTCCGACCTCAGCCTCCATAAAATCAATAACTTGAGCCTTGGCGTGGTGGACAGAGCGTATTTGTCCCAGTTTTGTCCCACCCATTCTCTCGGTAGCACGCAACGCTTCGGTTCCCGACGCTCCCCGTCGGGAGCACAGGGCTTGCACAATGGGACATCGACAGCGTTGGTCCGCCGTCGATGCCCTGACCGCAACCGACTGAATGGGAGTCGATCATGGCTACGCTCAATACTACCGCGCACAGACGCGCATCCCCCGACGCATCTCAGACCAAACACGCCCGGCATTTGCTCTACACCATCGACAACGGCGCTCGGAGGGCAGGGTGATGGCGCGGATTCGCAATCGAAAGGGGCGCTACACCGCCGAGGTGCGCAAAGCGGGGTTCAAACCCGTGACTAACACGTTCGGGACGAAGCGCGATGCGCAGCTCTGGGCACGTGAGGTCGAGCGCAGCATGGATCGCGGTGAGTACTGGATCGTCGAATCCCACACCCTGGCCGAGTTGGTCGAGCGGTTCATCGACGCGCGAAACCTCGAACGCTACGCGATCAACGTGCTGAGCTGGTGGTCAGACGCGCTCGGGGCGCGCCTCCTCACAACGCTGCGCCGTGGCGACTTCATCGACGCTCGAGAACGCCTTCGTCAATTGACCACGCGACATGGCGTACCCCTGCGGCCGGCCACCGTCAATCGGCGCATGCACGCGATCAGCGCAGTGTTAACCCACGGCATGGAGCTCGAATGGCTCGAG
>SMWF01000119.1 GCA_004357385.1 Gammaproteobacteria bacterium
AGATCGTGTGGCCGTAAAGCCGATGCGTGGCGCCGTAGATGATGGGTGTCCCAAACTTTGATGGATGTCCAAATCTTTCTCAAATCTTTCTCACGACGGACGAATCGACGGATGGTCGGTACAGGTGGATCTGTTCGCCGCGATCTTCGAGGCCGATTAACTCCGGCTGCAGCGATCGACGCACTCATCGATCGTCGCGCATTCGCATCTCAATAACGCGTCCAACACCGCATCGACCTGCTCGAGCTCTCGGATCCTGCGGCCGATTTCCTTCTTTTTCTCCTTGGCCAGCACATGCCACCGTTCGCCGAGCTTCATCTTCGGGTAGCCATCGAAGATCGTTTTAACCTCGGCGAGCGTGAATCCACCGGCCTGGGCCAGTTGAATGAACCGCAGGCTCTGCAGGGCACCCGTTGTAAAGCGTCGCTGACCGCTGGTCCGTTCTGGGGCGTCAATCAGGCCCATCCGTTCGTAGTAGCGAATCGCGGAGGGCGCCATCCCGACTTTATTCGCCAGCTCGCCAATTCTCATGGGCCCGAATCCACCGCTGCGGCGCCAGGTGGCCTAATCGACGCGACCGATGCCATCTGATCGAGTACCGCAGCCGCTGCGGGGGGACCTGTGATGGTCAGCGTCAACCGCTCCTCGTCCTCTGCCAATTCGAAATCGAGAAACCCGCAGCACTGGCGTTCGAGATCGATGAGCGTTCGAATTTCGCTCCGCATGGCCGGGTCGTTACGGAAGAAGATTCGCAGACCATCGTCGGTACGAATTTTCTGCACCGCGTCAGGCAGCAGTCGTTCGCGAAAGAATGCCCGTCGCTCGTTGCGTGCCTCGCTGTCGAGGGAACAGGCCAGTTCAGTGGTCGTGTCGGTCATAGAGTCGGCTCCTTCTCGATCGAACTGGAGGGAGTCTACAAGTTAAAGTCGACTTTAAGTCAAGGGCTACTCGGACGGAAGCCTACTAACAGGCGATGTAAACTGGGGTTTCAGTTGACGTACCACGAGGCAGGTGATGACGGTGATTATCGCGGGCACTATGGATCTTGAAGATCCAGACCAGATGAAGGAGATGTTGCTGGCCGCCCGGCCCCACATCGAAGGGGCGCTAGCGGAGGAAGGCTGCATCGCCTACTCCTGGACCGAAGATCACCTCACGCCGGGGCGCCTGCAGATTTACGAGGAGTGGACGAGTTCAGAGACGCTGTCGGCCCACCTGGCGAGTCATTGGTATCGAGACATGGGCGCGCACCTGGCTCAATATCCCCGCAAACCGCGAGACAGTGTCATCAAGAAATACCGGGTGGACCTGGAGGAGCCGGTGTACGACACGGACGGCGTCCCGCGCGGAGACTTCTTCACCGAATGAAGATCTGGACATCCACCATCGTCCAGACGACGGATACCCAGATCTCTCTGAGTACTGGCAACCGGCGAACTCGACCGCGAGGAAATGCAATGTTCAGGAAAACACTCAAGGCCTTCATCGGCTGCGCTTGGTTAGTGGTTGGCGCGGCGGCAAACGGTGACGACGAAACGCCGATTCCGCTGGATGATGTACCTGCCGCCGCCATCAACGCCGCGAAGAACGCCGTACCTGGCATCGTGCTGACTTCTGCCGAAATAGAGACCGAGCGCGACCAGACGGTCTACGAACTTGAAGGTACGGTTGGCGAGGCAACCTGGGAAGTCGAAGTGACGCCCACGGGCGAGGTCCTGGAGATCGAGGAGGATTAGTCGACGCCGCCCGATCGTTTACCTGAAACGACCGGGCGGCTCAAACTCTGAGCTGTCTGGCTACAGTTGCAGTGACTTCAGCTCAACATACTCGTCTAGACCATGATGCCCCAACTCTCGACCGTTGCCGGATTGCTTGTAGCCACCAAAGGGAGCCGCGACGTTGAACGAACCACCGTTCACTGAAACCTGACCGGTTCGAATCTGCCGCGCGACGGCTTTGGCTTTCTCCGGGTCGCCCGAGTGCACGGCCCCGGACAGGCCAAATATACTGTCGTTGGCGATGTCGATCGCTTCTTGCTCCGAATCGTAGGGAATGATCACCAGCACGGGGCCGAATATCTCTTCCTGTGCGATGGTCATGTCGTTCGTGACATCGGCGAAAATAGTTGGCCGGATAAAGTAGCCGGCGTTTCTGCCGTCCGGCATGTCGGTACCCCCTGCGACCAGGGTCGCGCCTTCGTCGATGCCTTTCTGGATGTACGCCCTTATGGAATCCATTTGCTGCTTGGAGACCACCGGTCCCATGCCGACGCCCTCTTCGAACGGGTCACCAACGCTCACGGATTCGGCGACAGCCTTGGCTGCGGCAACCGCTTCGTCCTGCTTCGCGCGCGGCACGATCAGGCGGCTGAGGGCCGCACAAACCTGGCCGCTGTTCATGCAGATGCTGCTCGCGGTACTGCCAGCCACAGCTGCCACGTCCGCATCTTCCAGAACCACGCAAGCAGATTTGCCGCCCAGTTCCTGGCTGACACGCTTCACCGTGCGTGCCCCGAGTTCTGCTACGCGGATGCCGGCTTCCGTGGAACCCGTAATCGAGACCATGTCCACGTCGGGGTGCGTGGCGAGCGCCTCGCCAACGATTCTACCGGGGCCGGTTACTACATTGATTACGCCCGCAGGCAACTCGACCTGTTCCACCAGTTCAGCGAAGTAGTACGCCGTAAGTGGCGTATCCGAGCTTGGCTTGATGACCATCGTGCAGCCGGCTGCCAGGGCCGGTGCAACCTTGGCGACGATCTGGTGAAGTGGGAAGTTCCAGGGGGTGATGAACGCGCACACGCCGATGGGTTCCTTCACCACTATGGAGTTACCGATCTTCTCTTCCTTCTCCATCTCGAAGGGAACCTCTACGAAGGAACCCATAACGCCAATAGGCAGGCCAGCGTGAACAGGCGTGCTGAGGCCGATGGGCGTACCCAGTTCCGTCGCACAGAGCTCACCGATCGTCTGCATGTTGTCGGTGATTTTCTGAGTAAGCTTACCGATGAATTCTGATCGCTCGGCCGCGGTTGTTTGCGACCAGGTTTTGAATGCCTCCTTGGCCGCCGCCACTGCGGCGTCCACGTCCGCCGGAGTGCCGGACGGCACCACCCCGCAGATTTCTTCGGTGGAAGGATTGATGACCTCAATGGTGTCGGTGCCAGTGGGCGCCTGCCATTGCCCGTTGATATAGAAATTCTCGTAAGTGCGCATGCCGTTCCCCCTAATCAGACATTCGAAGCCTGATATCAAAATTCAAATCGAGCGCGACACGGTAACACGGTACAAGATTGGTACCAAAGCCCCGCCGCGGAGCCGCTGGCCTCCCGTTGCGTTAGCGTTATCCTGGCGCTGATCCCGCAGGAACCCACGCATGTCCGTTTTTGAATACGTAGTCGGCATCGTTTCCATCGTGCTTGGCCTGGCATTGGCCAGTACGGCCAGCTACGCAGTTCAGGAAATGCTGCAATCACCTGTCGGTCAGCCCTAGAACCGCTGTTTCCCGCGAAACGTTTGATAGAGTTGATGCGTTGATGAACTGGACGACTGACCGCAGACGAGACTCACGCATCGTCGTTCCAATGCGTCCCGCCCGGCGAATTCTTCACCCAATATCAAATTGATCATCCTCCATCTTCGATGGGTGTCCCGAACTTTGATGGATGTCCAAATCTTTCACGTTTCAGCTTAGGTCGTCCAGCGGCCCGCGGCGGCATCGATCACCGCCGCCTGATTTCGCCAATCCGGTCAGCATGGCGCCGCCGAAATCGTGCACATCGCCGCTGCTTCATCGACGACGGTCTCGGCATCGTCCACGAGACGGCCAAGTCGTTCTCGGGCTTCTTCGAACGTGTTCCTGACGAACGTCTCGTTCGCTTGCGTGGTCACAACGCCCCCTTTTCGCGCAGTTTGTGCTAACGGATGAAGCATACACTTGGCTCGGAATGAGCGAGACCGGTAAACATCCAAAGCGCAAGAAACCCAGGGAAGGTTGGATTGCGCGCCAGGTGCGGACTGCGCGCGAAATTCGTCGTGAGCCGCGCAGCGCGATCACGATGTTGCGCTCCGCCGCGGTCGGTCTGTCGGTCGCCCGGGGCGGTGGTTTCTACGGACTGGGCTGTCTGGTGGCGTTCGTCGTCCTGGAAGTCCGGTTGTTCACGGGCGAGTGGGCCGAAAGTACTGGCGTGTCCGATTTCATCACCGGTCAGGTGCTGGAGTTCATATTGCGCATCGGATTCATGTCATTCCTGAACGGTTTTCTGGCCTTGGTCTGGCCGATCTACCTTCTGAACTGGCTGGGCGGGGCAGGCCTACTGGTGCTGCTAGGCGGCTATCTGGTCTTCGAACGGGTGCTGCGACCGCTTGTGGAAGAACACATCCCAGAACTGAAACAAGCCCGGGCACAAGCCGCGTTGAAGAAATCGAGATCCACGATGGGTAAGCGCAAAAGGCGCTGAAAAAAATCCTCAAGCAGCAGTGGAACCGCTCACGACGCGCAGGTGATCAAATCCTCGGAAAAACGGATTGGCCACCCACTTGGGTCGCTGATTCGTCAGCGTCATGTCCGGAAAGCGTTCCAGCAGGTGTTCAAACGCGACTTTCGCTTCGAGCCGCGCAAGCGATGCGCCAATACATAGATGAACGCCGTAGCCAAACGACACCTGGTTCACTTTCGCGCGCGTGATGTCGAAGCGGTCCGGTTGATCGTTGGCCGCCGGATCGCGGTTGCCCGCGGCGATGCTTACGATTACCGCGTCGCCACGTTTGAGTTGCTTGCCATGAAATTCCATGTCTTCCAGCGCGAAGCGCTGGGTGGCGATAACGGGCGGTTCGTAGCGCAGCATTTCCTCGACCGCGTTGGGGATCAGCTCGGGATGCGCCTTGAGGTGCTCGAATTGATCCGGCGCCTCGAGTAAGGCGTATAACCCATTGCCGATGAGGCGCGTGGTGGTTTCGTGCCCGGCGACCAGCAACAGCAGGCAGGTGTTGTAGAGTTCCTGGGCGTTGAGCGTATCGCCTTCCTCTTCGGCCAGGATCAGTTGCCCGATCAGATCGTCACCCGGGTTCGCGCGACGCTGCTCGATGATCGATCTGAAGTAGTCGATCAATGCGTTGCTGGAGTGTTCGGCACGCTCCGCAGCCGCGACATCGCCACCACCCGAACCGGCGATGAGGTCTTCCGACCATGCCTGGAACTGAGCGTGGTCGGACTCCGGCAGGCCCATCATCTCGGCAATGACAATGGCGGGCAGCGGTTTCGCCAACACATCGATCACGTCGAACTCCTGCTGATTTCCCACACGGTCCAGACAGTGGGTCACAATCTGGGCGATACGCGGTTCCAGCGAGGCGATGAACCTGTGCATGAACCCGTGGGTCACCAGGCGTCTGATCCGCGAGTGGTCAGGCGGATCCAGGCCCAGCATGCTGGGATTTTCGAACCGCTCGAGTCGTTGCGCATCCAACCGCCTGCGGATCTTCTTTGCCCGCTTCTCGAACTTGCGAAGATCGGTTCCAAATCGCGGATCCCTCAAGACCTCCTGTACGAGCTCGAAGCCGGTGGCCCACCAGGCGCGAATTGCCATCGAGTAATGCAGCGGATCCGTCTCGCGCAGCGCCTTGAACTGCGCATGAGGGTTCTGGTTGAACTCATCGGAAAACAGGTTGATGCTGGCGCCGTGAATTCGACCCTCGACGAAGTTGAGCGCGCCGAAGGTGAGCCGGTTAAACCGTATCCGAAGCTTTTCCCTGATTTTCACTCAAGATTCCTCACACACGCGTCTGTGTTGCTCAGTTTAAGAAAGAACCCGTGCAAGCGTTACCCGAAACTCGGCCCCGGGCTCGCGATTGCGGACGTCCACGGATCCCCGCATTGCCAGCACCAGCTGGTGAACCAGGGCGAGCCCGATGCCCGTGCCCACCGTTTCCCGGGTGAGTTCGCTCTCGGTACGATAGAACAGCCGGAAGATCTTCTTCATCTGATCATCAGGTACGCCGGGTCCGTGATCGCGCACCGTGAAACGCACGCCATCACTACCTGACGCCCGGCTGCCGATCTCGATCAATCGACGTTCCGTCCCACCGGAAAACTTGAGGGCGTTGTCGACCAGGTTAATCATCACCTGGGAGAAGCAATCCGCATCGGCCAGCACCTGAACGCGCTCCAGTGCGGCGTCGCGGGCAACGCGCAGCACGAACCCGGCACGCTCGACCTGGGAAGCGATTTTGGACTCGGTCAGGTCCAGCAGTTCCGCAACCGCGATCGGTTTGAGGTCGAACTGCGGATCGTTGCGGGTCAACTGCGCCAGTTGCAACACGTTGGTGATCAGTCGCGACAGGCGCTCGCTTTCCTCACAGATGAAATCGTAGTAACTCTGCTTCTTGTCTTCGTCCGCCCAACCCGCCTGCAGCATCTCGCCATACATGCGGATCGACGTGAGCGGGGTCTTCAGTTCGTGACTGACGGCCGACACGAAATCCTGTTGCTGGCGATTGAGATTGATCTGCCCCAGACCCAACCGATAGATCAAGGCAAATCCCCCCACCAGCACCAACCCCAGCACCACAGAAACCCACACCACCACGCTGGCGCCTGGTCCGACGGGCAGTCGCGTCACCGTGAAGATGAGTTCCAACGCACCCAACGGCTCGCTCAGGCGCGCCCGGTACAGCAGCGCGCCGGTCAAGTCCGCCGCGCTGGTCACATAGCTGCGCTTACCCGGAGCGCTCACGGTACGAACCACCTCGCCATACAGCGCCACAATCAGATCGCTCATGGCCGACAGTCCGGTCGCTTGAAAGGGGCGCTGGATCAGCGCATCGATGAACGGCTGCCGAGCCAGCAACGCCCCCTGAGTAATTCGTTGGCCCTCACGCCAGACCTTTCGATGCAGCACGATGTGACCATCGTCGAGCACATTGAACTGAAACGGATCGATTTCACTCTCGAATGTATTAACCACCAGGCCGCCGGTTTTCTTCCCGGTCGCTATGTCTGCGTCAGTATCGGTAACGTCATTGGTATCCGCGAAAGCGTTCCCGGCGACAAGCGTCCCGCCCACGACCTGACGCTCCTTCAGCTCGGCAGGCTCCGGCAGAACGGTTTGCTCGCGGCGCTTGGCGCGTTGTCCGACGATGGCGTCGCTCAGGTGCGGTGCGCTGGCCGGTTTGACGGGTTCATTGAGGAGGCCACTCAAGCGGCTCGCGTAGGGTGCGTCCAGTTTCAGATCTTCCACCCGTCCCAGGCCGGCATTCTTTTCCAGGCTGCGCTGTGCATAGGTATCGTCCAGCCGATCGAAGGCTTGCTGCGCCGACGCGGCTCCCAGTGGTGCCTCCCGTTCCAGCGACCGTTCGGGGACCGTCGGATTCCGCGCGACCCGCACCGATTCCTCCAAGGCGTTCATCTGCATCGCGGCATCTGACTCGCGATCGCTCCGGCTCATCAAGCCCACCAGTTTCACTTCGGATTCCACAGGAACATCGCGTGGTGTGGCGCGCACCAGGCGGTTGGCACTGAGCACCCGCTGAATCTGTTGTTGCAACGCCAGGCGCGCACCATATTCCGTCGCCGAAATCCCGTACAGCGCGGGGTCTGTACCGGGCGGCGGCAGCAATGGGGTACTGGCCCTACCGTCGGCATCCACCTGGAAATAGCCGATCAATCCCGGCAGCGCGACCGCCACCGGAAAACTCGACAGGGGGGAGCGTTGCAGGAAGTTTGCCGTCGGATCGCCTTCGACAACCAGGAAACTGTAGTCCGAGTAGGCACGCGCTTCCTCGGTGGCAATCAGGCGGGTAACACCGGCGTCGATGCGGGCCGCCAGTTCCTCGGCCATGACCCGATGCTGGTGGAATGCCTCCCACTTCAATTGGTCGTAGCTCTGATAGATCAGAAATCCGGTCGGCACCAGCAGCGCGAGGAAGAACACGGTCAGCAGCACCCGCAAGCGGTTGGGATTAAAGCCGTTGAGCAACGCGTTGCGCATCATTCAACCGTCCGGCATCAAACGGTAACCGGCGCCGCGCACCGTGACGAGATTGATCGGTACCTTGGGATCCGGTTCGATCTTGCGGCGCAGTTTGGCGATGTGGATATCAACAGTACGAGTCTCCAGGTCCACATCGCTGGCATAACCCCACACTCGCTGCAGCAACTCTTCGCGCGGCACCGGCCGCTCCGAGTTCGCCTTCAGGTACTGAAGAATGTCGATTTCCCGGCGGGTAAAGGTAAGCTCCTCCGTACCTCGCCGGCCAGCGAGGTTCTGCGCGTCGATCTCTACTTCACCGGCCAGCAGGATCTGGTTGGCAAGTTGGGCTACGACCTTCGAGCGGCGCAGCACTGCTTTGACACGCAGCACCAGCTGGGCCACGGAAAACGGTTTGCCGACGTAATCGTCGGCGCCCAGTTCAAGACCGCGAATGATGTCGTCGTCACTGACCTTGGCCGTCAACATGATGATGGGCAGGTCGCGGTCGACCTGGCGGATCGCGTTGCAGATCTCAAAGCCGTCCATGCCCGGCAGCATCAGATCCAGAAGGATGAGATCGAACTGGCCGCTGAGCGCCTTGGCGAGGCCGGCGTTCCCGTCCTGGGCACTGTCGACCTCGTAGCCGTGAAACACGAATACGTCGACCAGCCCCGTGCGAATTGCGGTTTCATCCTCAATGACCAACAGACGAATTTTTCGTTCCACGGTGGCTAGGCTACCAGCAGCGGCGCCGCGAGCGCATGTAAAACTTAGGTAAAAGGCGCGCGCGCGTTTTTACCTGAACCTGTCTGTTTCGCTGCGCCCGGTCCTCCCAAGATGTCACTCGACACATTACCCAGCGGAGACCGTCCAATGCCCATCATCAATCGAATCTCCCGGCTGTTCACGGCCGATCTGCACGCGGTGCTCGATCGCATCGAAGAACCGGAAGTGCTGCTGCAACAGGCCATTCGGGAAATGGACGAAGCGGTCGCGGCCAGCGAGCAGAACATTGCGCGGCTGCGCCGCGAGCACGATCAATGGACGGTTCGCACGGCGGACATCGCGACGTCCCTGGACGACCTCGACGAACAGTTGGATGTCTGCTTCGCCTGCGACGAGGAGATGCTGGCGCGCGCGCTGGTCAAGCGCAAGCTCGAAACCCAGCGGCTGGCAAAGCACATCAGCGAGCGCCGCGATGCGCTCGCCGAGACCCTCGTGGCGAACGATGCACAACTCATTGAAGATCGCGACAGTCTCGATGCGCTGCGCGAAAAAGCCGAACTGTTGACCGAACGTCCGTCGGCAATCGATCAAAGTGGCGTGCTGTCCGGCGCGCGACCCGTCGGAGATGAAGAAGTGGACGTCGCGTTTCTGCGTGAAAAGCAACGCAGGAGCACATCATGAGAACGCCTTTCCCATCCCCAATCCCACCCCCCTCTCCTACGCTGTTGCGAGGAGTGCTCGTCGCCCTGGTGCTGAGCCTGGTCGGAGGCGCCACATTCGCGGGGCTGAGCCATCTGGTGGACCCCGCCACCGCGTTGCGCCTGGTCGTTGCGCTGCTGGGCGGAAGCTATGTGTGCTGGCTGGTCTCGCGCAGCGGTGCGCGCATCGGTCGTGTCACCTCGGTGGTCGGCTGGAGCGCGGGCGCCGTCGCACTCATGTTCAGCCCAGTCGCACTGCCGCTGTACCTGCTGGTGCACGTTGCACTCATCTGGCTGATCCGCTCGCTGTACTTCCATACGAGCGTACTGCCCGCCTTGTTCGACCTGGCGCTGAGCGGCTTGAGTATCGCCGCGGCCGTCTGGGCCGCCGAGCAATCAAACAGCGTTTTCCTTGCCGCCTGGTGTTTCTTTCTCGTGCAGTCGTTCTTCGTGGTGATTCCGCGGACGTTGAATCACCGAACGACTCAACCGACCGATGCAGCCGACGAAATCAACCCGCCTTTCCAACGCGCGCAACGCACGGCGGAAGCCGCGTTGCGCCGAATCTCTACCAACAGTTGAGGAGCCACCCATGAAATCACTCATCATTGCGACCGCTCTGGCGGTACTGACGGCCGGTGCCGTGGCGTTCTACCCCGCGTTGAACACCGTCGCCACCGTTCGACATTCCATCGCGCCCCCGGTGAACATCGTGCCCTTCACGCGGCCGAAGATCGAAGTCGTGTTCGTACTCGACACCACGAGTAGCATGAGCGGCATGATCGAAGCGGCGAAGGAAAAGATCTGGTCGATCGCCAGCACCATGGCGTCCGCGCAACCCGCACCCGAGATAAAGATCGGGCTGGTCGCGTTCCGTGATCGCGGCGATCGCTACGTGACCCAGGTGATCGACCTCTCCGAGGATCTCGATTCGATGTACGCCACACTCATGGACTTTCGTGCCGAAGGCGGCGGCGACGGACCGGAAAGTGTCAACCAGGCGCTGCACGAGGCCGTGCAGACGATCTCCTGGAGTCAGGATCCGGACAGCTATCAGGTGATCTTCCTGGTGGGCGATGCGCCACCACACATGGACTATCAGGACGACGTCAAGTATCCAGAGACCCTGGCAGCGGCCCGCATGAAGGGTATCGTCGTCAACACGATCCAGTGTGGTGACAACCCAGCCACCAGACGACAGTGGACTCAGATCGCCCAACTCAGCCAGGGCAGGTATTTCAACGTTGCCCAGAGCGGTGATGCGGTTGCGATCTCGACACCTTACGACCTGGAGCTCGCCAAGCTCTCCGAGGCGCTGGACGATACCCGTCTGTACTACGGCACCGAAGAAGAGAAAGTAGCGCAGGACCGCAAGCTGGCCGCCACCGCGAAGCTGCACGCCGAAGCATCGGTGGAGTCCCGGGCGCGACGCGCCTCCTACAACACATCGGTTGCCGGTACCGCAAACTTTCTTGGCAACGGCGAGTTGATCGACGATATCATCGGGGGGCGCGTGGATCTCTCCGAGATCGACGCAGATGCCCTGCCGGCATCAATGCGAAGCTTGTCCGCGCCGGAGCAGCAGGCGTTGATCGCCGACGTTGCGGTAAAGCGTGATGCACTGCAGCGGCAGATCAAAGATCTCGCCAAGGAACGCGAGAGTTACATCGCCGAAAAGGTGGAAGAAGCGGGCGGTGCGGAAGACTCGCTGGATTACAAGATCTTCAGCGCCGTGCGCGATCAGGCGGGTAAGAAAGGACTCGTCTACGAAAACGGACCTTCCTACTAGACCCTGTCGGTGCATGACGAGAACCGGGGCGCCTGCGGTCCCGGTTTCGCCGGTGCCAGCGACTAGCAACTCAGGCAGCCCACTTTAGCGCGAAGCGTTGTCTCAGGTGATGTGAAAATCCACACCGAACGCTGACAAACCGAGGCGGGTAGCGACATTCTGCGAAGCGACATTCTCCCACGAAGTGCTGTAGAAGGGATCCGCGCCCAGTTGGCGAACCGCGCTCGCCCAGCCAGCGACAACGTTTACCGCATGACCCTTGCGACGATAGTCGCGCAGCGTTTCAACGCCCGCCTCGTGCGCGGCATCCGTTATCCGCGAGCTGGCACAGACGGAAACCGCCTGGCCGTCCTCAATCATCGCCATGAACGGTTGCCGGTGCGCTATGTCTGGTAGCCAGTCTTCAAAGCCACCGCGCAGCAGGTCCGCGTTCTCTTCACGAATAGCGACCGGTTGCCGCGTTGGAGTGACATTCGCACGAAACCAATAGGCCGGACCCGACCATATCCGCTGAACCCGCGCGTGCGTCGAAAGCAACCGAACATACTCATCGTAGTGCACGGGCATCTGCGCGAACGCATTCGCGACAGGTTCATCCTCGCATCGCTGACGAAGCTCGTCCGCGAGGTCGTCCGGCAGATCATCACGAAAACGGCACAGGGCACCGGCCGACGTTCTGCCGAGATAGAACCGTGGTGCAACACCGCCGTCCCGCTGATTGATGGATACGATGCGCGAACGTTCATCATGCCTGAATTGTGCCTCGACGCGCCTGCGCATGAGTTCGGAATCGGTCACCGCATCCTCACTGATCGAACCGGATCTGTGGTCAGACCCGCACCAGCACGACCTCGTCGTGGGCGTCGAGCGCCTCCAGGCCTTCTTCGATCGCGGTCGTGAAGCGCGCCATCGTGTTGGGTTCGCTACGGATGTCTCCCAACACGACATTGTAATGGTGCACCGCGTCGTGGGCGGGCACCGCACGCATCGCCTCCAGCCAACGCGTAATTTTAGGATAGGCCGAAAACTCGAACAGGTTCGCCCAGGTAAGCTGGGCGAGTTCCTCATAGCACGCGAGGTCGGCAATGCTCGGGCCGTCCGTCCCGCACACGTACGTGGAACCGTTCGAGAAGTAACCCTTTTCGATCAGTCCGGCGACCAGCTCCAGTGTCTTCCGGCCTTCGCCCAGCGGGTCCGGGCCATCCATGGTCGTACGGATCGATTCCCGCAGGATGATGTCCAGCCCGTCGGTACCAGGGCCCCCGAACGCGATCGTAACGTGAGGCGCCATCAGCTTGAACGTCGCAAGCCGGGTCGTACTGTGATGAAAGTGCAGATACTGGTTGATCCGCGCGCGGGTCTCGGGGTCGGTGGGACACAGGTCAGCCCAACCGTACTTGTCCGCCAGATAGAGAAGCATCGCGGGCATTTCGTAGAGTACGAACTCGCCGTCGATGAGCACGGGGATCTGCCGCTTGGGGTTAAGCTTGGGCAATTCGGGCCCGCGCAATTCTGCGAGGTCGGCATGCAGCGTGAACGGCAGCCCTTTGCTGAGGCAGGCCCAGTAAACCGCCTTGGAAGGCTGGCTGGCGGGGTTGCCGTAGAGAATCAATCGCTTCGAACGTGCGCCCATCATCCGATCAAGGTAGCCACACTTCACCTCGAGGTCCACCAGAGGTTCCATGCGTAGACGAAAGCCCCAGCCATTGCCTACCATCAATCTCGCCGGGTTCGTGGAAGACGGAATGGAAAACGGTGAGATTGCACTGTGGTTGGAGGAGGGGCGGCGGGACGATTGGGAAAGGCGCGAACCATGAAGCTGACGGACTACCTTGCCCGGATCGACTACCAGGGACCGGTCGCCCCGAACCTCGCCTGCCTGAACGCCGTGCACCGGCAGCATCTGCTGAACGTCCCGTACGAAAATCTGGACGTGCAATTCGCGCGCCCGGTGGATCAGGACATCGAGCGAATTTTCGAGAAGATCGTTCACCGGCATCGCGGCGGGTGGTGCTACGAGATGAACGGGCTGTTGTGCTGGGCGCTGCGCGAGATCGGTTTCGACGTCATGCGCATGACCGGGGGCGTAATGCGCAAAGAGCGCGGCAACGAAGCGCTGGGCAATCATCTGGTGCTGTGTGTCGAACTCGATGGTCCGTACATCGCCGATGCGGGCCTGGGCGATGGGTTGCTGGAGCCCACTCCGTTACGTCCCGGCACGTTTACCCAGGGCCATCGCCAGTTTCGGTTGGAGCCGCTCGAGGACAACTTGTGGCGTTTTCACAACTATCCAGGTGCGATGCCACCCTCGTTCGACGTCCGCCACGAGCCCGCCGATGAAGACCTTCTGGCGGAAACCTGCGAGGCGTTACAGTCCGACCCGAAATCCATGTTCCGCCAGAATCTCATCTGCTATCGTGCCCGCGCCGATGGCACCTCCATGCTGCTCGGCCGGGTGCTGGCACGCTCAAACGCGGCGGGAACAACCAAGACGTTGTTGAACTCGGCACAGGAATTTACTGATGCGCTTACCCGCGTCTTTGGCCTGCACGATACCGAGAACACCGACCTCTGGCCCCAGGTAGCGGCCCGGCACGAGGAATTGTTCGGCGATGCGGCCCGTTGATCGAGGCGAGGGGTTGCACCCCTCGCTGGGTAGGCTAGAAGGGCCGTGCTTGCGCGAATGCTAACGAGTATGTACGCGGAGTGTCTATCAGCCATACCCGGAACCATGCCGCAGATACGGAGCCTCGGCGTAGACGTATCCCTGAGACCCGACCAGAATAACGGGTGGATGTTCTTCGCCGCACAAGGAGATTGCCAGCATGGGCGCGAGACAAGCAGCAACGAAAGCGATCATAGCGTCGGCCACCGCAGTCCTGCGCACCGCCGACCGCTACATCACGGGAAGCAGCACCGGCGCTTCGCCAGAGGAACTCCAACAGAATCCCTATGCGGCATTTGCAAAAATGCGCGAACGCGGGCGCGTGTTGCGTTCGTACATGAACCGCGGCTGGTACGTATTGGGCTTCGAAGAAGCGCAAACGGCCTTCCGGGAACCGCGGCTGTCGAGCGACCTCAGCACGAACCCATTCCTGGTGCGGACCTTGCGGGCGATCGCCAACGGGGCCCGTGTGCCGACGCTGGATGATCCGACCCTGATCACGATGGATCCGCCGGATCACACCCGCCTTCGCAAGCTGGCCGCGCGTGGTTTCATCCAGCGGCATATCCAGGCACTGGAACCCAAAATCCAACACCTGGTGGACGAGTGTCTGGGGCGGATCGACGGCGATTCCGTCGACATCGTCGAGGCGCTGGCGAAACCGCTGCCGGCCATTGTGATCGCGGAGATGCTTGGCCTGCCGGCGCAAGACCGCGATCAGTTTCAAGCCTGGTCGAACGAGCTTCTCAATCTCACACAGCTCGGGAACCCGGCGGCGATGGAACGGGCCGTGGACGCCAACGTCCAACTGCTCGAATACCTTGCGACAGTGGTCGAGGAAAAGCGTCGCTCGCCGGGACAGGACTTGATCAGCCAGTTCATCCTGGCCGAGGAAGAAGGCGACAAGCTGAGCGCGGCGGAAATCTACTCCACGTGCTCGCTGCTGCTCATCGCGGGCCACGAGACCACCACGCGCCTGATCAGCAACGGTCTGCATGCGCTGCTGACGCATCCGGATCAATTCGACAAGCTGCGCGAGGACCCGTCGTTGATTCCGAACGCGATCGAAGAAATGCTGCGCTACGATCCGCCGGTGCAGTGGATGCCGCGCACGATCACCGAGGATTTCGAATTCTTCGGTAAGCAGTTTCGCAAGAATCAGCTGGTAATTGTCGCCATTGCTGCAGCCAACCGGGACCCTGCCATCTACGACGACCCGGACACGTTCGACGTTGCGCGCAGCGAACCCAAACACGTCGCGTTCGGCCACGGTATCCACTTGTGCCTGGGCATGACGCTCGCGCGGCTCGAGGCCAAGGTTGCCTTCGAGACGTTGCTTGCACGCTATCCGCAGATGTCGCTGGTCGACCAGAAACCGGCCTGGCAGGTCAACAATTTCGTCAGGGGGCTCGAATCGCTGCCCATTCACCTGAACGGCGGCGCACCTGCCCAGTTGCAGGTGGTCCCGTCTCAGACCGAGCCCGCAGGCGCGCTCGGATAAACCTGGATGGATCGTCTGGCGATCTAGTTCGGCCAGTAAACGTACGCTTCACCCGGTACTGGCGGGTCGGCAAGGGTGCGATCCACCGGAATAACGGCTTCAACGATCGACGGCCAGCCCGGCGGGCCGAGTTCGCCCTCCTGGCGATCGAGTAGCGCAGCGAGTTCGGCGAGCTTATCGGGGCGAATCTCAACCAGGTTCGCCTGCTCCGTGGGGTCCTCGTTCAAATCATAGAGCCAGGGTTGCTGCATACGGCCGTTGCGCTGCAGCTTCCAGCCCCGACCTGGACCACCTGGTAGTGCCCCGAGCGCCAGAACAACGCCTCATGTGGCTCGCCGTCGGCCACACCCATCGCCCAGGGCAGCAGACTCACGCCGTCAATAGCGCGGTCCGTTGGAAGTGCTGCGCCGGCCGCATCGGCCACCGTTGCGAACACATCGATGTGTGAGGTTGCGGCAGTGCTGAGCGTACCCGCCGGGATGCGCGCGGGCCATTTCACAAAGAATGGCGAGTGCAGGACACCTTCGAAGAAGGTCATCTTCCAGCCGCGGTCGGATCGTTGAGCCCCGGGAGGCCGATGTAGTGGGCACCGCCATTGTCGCTGGAGAAGATCACCAACGTGTTGTC
Source organism: Gammaproteobacteria bacterium (assembly GCA_004357385.1). Classification (GTDB taxonomy): domain Bacteria; phylum Pseudomonadota; class Gammaproteobacteria; order Pseudomonadales; family Azotimanducaceae; genus SMWF01. Next base: position 15,976 of record SMWF01000119.1, read on the forward strand.
CTCCAGGCCGTGCTCGCGCAGGGCTGCCAGTACGTTGCCGATTCCGCGATCGAGCGCGCGGATCATCGCGGCGTACACCCGCAGGACATGATCTTCGATGTGCCCAAGCGCTTCGTAATCCGCGCGCGTCGCCTGCAGCGGGTTGTGGGGCGCGTTGTAGGCCAGATACATGAAGAATGGGCGGTTCCGATTCGCCGCGATCGCTTTCACGGCCTCGTCGGAAAGATAGTCCGTCATGTAGCGTGGCGGCGTGAAGCGCGGCCCACCGGTATAGTCGTCGGGCGCAGTTCGTTTGAGTCCACGAGACTGACTGGCCGAAAGATCAGCGTCAACCGGCGGCAGCGCTGCGATGTGCGCAAAGGAACCGCAACTGGTAATCTAAAAGCAGTCTAACTCTGTTAACGCGGCACCTGTACGTGTGCCACACCAAGGAATCGAGAATGGCAAAAAACAAACATTCGTTTGCCAAACGGCAGCGTGAGATAGAGAAGAAGCGCAAGGCCGAGGAGAAACTCCTGCGGCGGCGCAATAAGAACAAGGAACCCCAGGCGGCGACCGAACAATCGGCCGAGCTTGAGGGTAGCGAGTCAACGCCAGAGGGCCTTCCGCCCAACCCCACGATTTGAGCCCGCGCCTCAGGTTGAAAGCCCCAGTGCCTCCTTCGCCAAGGGCGGTGCTCCTCGAATGGGCCGGCTGTCCTGACGTACGCACTGTCCGACCATCCGAATGATCGACTACCCGGCGTTGATCCGGGGAACCAACTGCGGAGGGCTCATGTCCATGGTGTAGGTCTGCGGGGATTATGGCCGCACGTGTGCTCTCTGGTATGAGCGGCTACGCAGTCGGCGCGGCGCGGCCGTATCCGTGGTGGGCGAAGAAACGGTCAATCGCTTCGAAAGGTACCTCAAGCTGTCATCAGTGGGATTTCATATGGGCAAGTTGCTGTTGCTGAGGATCACGCTACGTTCGCTGGGCAAACGGAAGCGGCAGCCTGCTGTTGCGTAGCGCAATTCACGCCCGTACAGGTTGAGGACCGGGCCCAGGACATCCTCAACTGACTTCGCACAGCTGTCCCGACTCAACCTCGTAGACGAAGCCGCGCACTTGGTCGGTGTGCGGGATGAATGGGCTCGCCATGATGCGGGCGATCGACTGGCGTACGTCCGCATCGACATCCGTGAACGCTTCCAAGGCAAACGCAGGCTTCACGCCCGTCTCCTCCACGATCTGCTGCTTCAGCTCCTCATCCGCGAAGGTCAGCATCCCACAGTCCGTATGGTGGATCAGCATGATTTCACGGGTGCCCAACAGCCGCTGAGAGATGGTCAGCGATCGAATGACATCGTCGCTCACTACGCCGCCCGCGTTGCGAATGACATGCGCATCCCCCTCGCTGAGGCCGAGCAGTATGCCGGTCTCCAGCCGAGCATCCATGCAGGCCACCACGGCAATCTGCTTTGCCGGCGACATGGGCAGCGACCCCTTCGTAAAGCCGCCCGCGTACGCGTCGTTGTTGGCGAGAAACTCGTCGATTGCGCTCATGGTGATCCCCTACAGTGATGGACATTCAACGCCAGCCAGTTTAGGCCATTCACCATGCGTCGCACCCACCGATGCGCTACCGTAGCCCGTTCGCACCAATCGGCAATGGGGGCAGCATGACAAATCAGACGACCATCGATCCGGACGAGCTGAAGCGTTTCTCGTTCAATGTCTGGAGCTACAAGCAGGGCGAATTGGTCTCGCTGATGGTGCACATCGGCGACCGGCTCGGACTGTACAAGGCACTCGACGGTGCAGGCCCGGTGACCCCGGCCGAGTTGGCCGAGCGGACCGGGCTGCAGGAACGCTGGTTGCTCGAGTGGTTGCGCGGCCAGGTGGCCGCGCGGCTGCTGGACTTTCACCCTCAAGCAGCCCCCGATCAAGACACTCCCAACGAGGAAGATCGCTTCGAGTTGACGCCGGTGGGCGCCGCGGTGCTAGCCGACGAGGAAGGAAGCCTTGCGTTTGCGGCCGGGGCGTTCTCGGGGGCTACGCCACCGGAGACTGTCGATAAGCTGATCGATGCCTTCAAGACCGGCGTGGGTCTGTCCTATGAAGATCTCGGCCCGAACGCTGCACATCGCACCGAACGGATGCTCGGACCCTGGGTCCGTCAGGCGCTGGTGCCCGAGATTCTGCCGGCGCTGGACGGAGTCACGGCGAAGCTCGAGAGCGGCGCACGCGTCGCCGATGTGGGCTGTGGTGGTGGCTTAGCACTGGCCGCCATGGCGCAGGCCTTTCCCAACACCGAGTTCCACGGCTATGATCCGAGCGCGCATGCCACCGCTCGCTGCGAGGACAAGGCCCGCGAGCTTGGCCTGGACAACTTGAAGACCTTCACCGCAAGCGGTGAAGCGCTGCCTGACGCGCCGACCTACGACTTCATCATCACCTTCGACTGCATCCACGACATGACCCGGCCAGCCGAGGTGATTGCCGCAATCCACCGGGCGCTGAAGCCCGATGGTACCTGGCTGATCAAGGACATCCGCAGCCAGCCGAGCTTCAAGGACAACCTGCGTAACCCGATGCTGGCAATGTTCTACGGATTCTCGGTGTCGGCATGCATGTCATCGGCCCTGTCCGAAGAAGGCGGCGCTGGGCTTGGCACCCTGGGGTTCAATCCGGAGGTTGCCGAGACCATGGTGCGCGCGGCCGGCTTCACGCGTTTCCATCAGCACGACTTCGATGACCCGAGCAATCTGTATTACGAGGTGCGGCCCTGAGATCCTCGGCCGCTACTTGTCATCGGATGACACCTCCGGCTCCGGGGCTTCGGCTTCCTGCACCACCGTTTCTGCGGAATCCTCGGTCCAGGGATTCTCATCCATGGCTTCATCCGGCCAGGGCGAGAACGGGAACGGCTGCGTCTCGGTAACGAACGTCACGAACCGGATGATCTGATACACAAAGGCACTCAGATTATTGCCGAGCTGAAGCAGCGGCTCATTCGCGTGTCCGGTGAGCAGAATCGCGATGAACTGCACGAACGCCAGCAAAGTGATCACCGCCCGTGCTATCACTGAAACGATCGCGAAGAACACCATATACAGCGCGCGCATCCATAGATCTCTGCTCCGGAGCCGCTGTCTAACTGTTTCGTCCATGTTGTGTCTCCATTCGATAGATACTTACCCCCATAGTGAGGCAAGATTGATACCAACTCATTTCTATAGTGTTATCAATACGTTACGTTCCTAGCAGCGAAAATCGTTGGTGATATTCGCCAGACTTAGGCGAAAACGATCACCCAGTTGTGAACAGCCGCGCCAGAGGTTTAGTCGGTGTGGCTCCGGCAATCATCAACAGACCCGCCATGATCGCCATGTTCTTGATGAAGTTCTGCATCTCGCGTGCTTGATCACCGCCCTCGTAGACATTCCAGAAGTCGTGCATCACCAGGCTGATCACCAGCACCAGCCCGGCCAGCAGAAACGCAACCGGGCGAACTCGATAGCCAACGAACAGGCAGATGCCGCCGGTGATTTGAATGGTGATCGTCAACATCAGAAAAATCGGCACCGCGAACATGCCATGTTGCGTCATGTACGCGGCCATGTCATCGAAACCGACGACCTTGAGGATGCCCGGAACAACGAAATACAACCCCAACAGCAGCCGTCCCGAGAAGATGAGCAGATTGTCGATCATGAACAGGTTCCCCAAGTGGTCCCGGCCATTCTCGCACGTCGTGACATCCTCAGCTGCGCCCCTCCAACAAAGGGGCAAAGCGCGGCTCTTCGCAATAGCACCCAGGCACGCTTGAGGTTACCCCACACCTTACGCGTCGTCCGCGATCGAGCGTTTCCAAAACTCCGCGGAATTATGAAACTGCCACAGGAGCAAACCGTTAGTGGCCAGCAATGCAAGCATCGCAACGGTTCCTTGATCACCCGTGGTCAACACAAATAGGCCGGCAAACGCCAGCGCGCACACGATTGCGATCTGGGGATAGAAATCGCGCAGCTGCGCCGGGTCCACGTCGGCAAAGAACGCAGCGTTGTCGCGGTCCCGCCTGGCCAGCCGCATGGTGCTGTGCGCCACCCATTGCATCACGCCGAATGTCGAGGCCATGATCACCAGCCATAATCCGATCTCATCGGCTCCCAGGGTATCAATGAGCAGGAACTCGAGCAGTCCGATGACGAACGGGTAGACGGTATCACTGGTCACCGGGACCCAGCGAAAACGCATCACGTTGCCGGCGTAGACGACCCAGATCAGGATGATGCCCAACAACGTGGCCGCAATTTGAACCCATGAAATGACGGCGATCCACGACGGCTGAAACAGGTAGTCCGCCTCGTGCAGATGAGCCCAGAGCAGTTCCAGCGCCAACGCCTGAACGATGCTGAGCAGCGTCAGCAACACGGTCGGAAAGTGCTCCTTGGCACGCTCGCGCATCGGGTTCATGCGCAGGTTCCTGGCTAAGCGGTGAATCAGTTTACATGGTCCGAGAACGGCTATGCGCCCTGCGCGGGTTGATCAATGCGCGCAGGTGTTGTGTTATCGACGGCCCTGCTTCAACGGATCGGGACAGCCACAATGAACAGACGCGAACTCCTGAAAGTTGCTGCCGCGGCCGGCACGCTGCCTTGGCTGGCGGGCGGCTGCACCAGTCGCGAGTCGCACGCGTTCGCGGCGCAGTACCTGACGGGGAATTTCGCACCCGTCGAGGCTGAAATCACTGCCACCGATCTTCGGGTCACCGGCCAGATCCCCGAACAGCTCGTGGGCCGCTATCTGCGCAACGGGCCGAACCCTGTCGAGGATGTCGACCCGCTCGAGCATCACTGGTTCATCGGCGATGGCATGGTGCACGGCGTCCGCCTCGACGGCGGGCAGGCCGTCTGGTACCGCAATCGCTGGGTCCGCAGTACGCATGTGGCGAACGTGTTGGGCGAGCCGGGCGAGGGCGAGCTTCCTGACTTCGGGCCGAACACCCATGTGATCGGTTTTGCCGACAGCACCTGGGCGTTGGTGGAAGGGGGGGCCCCGCCGGTTGAACTCGACGACGAACTGGAGACGATCGGCGTCAACACCTTCGAAGGCACTCTGCCCGGCGGCTTTACGGCGCACCCCAAGCTCGATCCCGACACGGGTGAGCTGCATGCCATGTGCTACTGGTGGCCCAATCAGCGCGGCTACGTGCAGTACGTGCGTATCGGGCCCAACGGAAAGGTGACGAAGAGCGTCGATATCCCCGTCGCCGGGATGCCGATGATCCACGACATGAGCATCACCGAGCGCTACATCGTCATCTACGATCTGCCGGTGACCGTGAAGCTCAGCATGCTGGTGACACGCGGCGGTTTTCCGTTCGCCTGGGACGACGATCACGGCGCGCGGGTGGGCCTGTTACCCCGCGACGGTGCGGCCGAGGACGTCATCTGGATCGACGTCAGCCCATGCTACGTGTACCACCCGATGAACGCCTACGACGACGCCGACGGCAATGTCGTGATCGATGTGTGCCGCTACGAGCGGATGTTCGATCGGGACATTTACGGTCCCTTCGGAGACAACGTCGCGACCCTGGACCGCTGGACGCTGAATCCCACCACCCGCCGGTCCAGCGAGACACGTATCCATGACCGCGGCCAGGAATTTCCGCGCTGTCATCCGGCCCGCCTTGGCAAACCGTACCGCTACGGCTACACGGCGGCCGTCGACGGCCTCGACTTCTCCAGAATCTACAAGCACGACCTGAAGACCGGAATAACCCGCTCAATTGCCATGGGCGCCGGCCGTCACACCGGCGAGCCGTACTTCATCCCGCGGGAGGGCGGAACGGCTGAAGACGATGGCTTCCTCCTGAGCTACGTGTACGACGCCGGTCACAACACCAGCGAACTGGTCATATGGGATGCGCAGGATTTCGATGCCCCGGCCCTGGCCCGCGTGCACCTGCCGGCGCGCGTCCCGTACGGGTTCCATGGTAGTTGGGTGCCCGACGAAGGGGTCGGCGTCTAACGGTCACGACTGCTGCAGTCCCGGCGTTCGCGCCCGCATGATCTGCGGGCGCAGGATCAGGATCAGCAGGACACTCGCGAGCGTGATGACGGCCATGATCGGAAACAACACCGGCAAGGTCAGCCATTGGCCCAGTACTGCGACGGGCATGGTCATCAGCTGCGCAAATCCCATGTTGAGCTGAAAGATGCTCATGATGCGACCGCGGACCTCGTTCGGGACGAGCTGCTGAATCAGAATCGTGCTCGAGACCATCGTAATCGTCATGCCCGCACCCAGGCCTAAGTTCCCGATCACCACGTTGAGCACGGTGTGATCACTCACGAACACCAGGAACGAGACGGAAAACAGAACGGTTCCCAGGCCGATCAGCGCACCGCGGCGCTCAATGGCGGAGAACCGCGCGAGCGCGACGGCGGCCACTAAGGCGCCGATGCCCCAGGTCATCACGACCAGGCCCACGTTCTTAATCTCCACACCCACCACCGTGGTGACCCAGGTGGGACCGAGATTGGCCGTGGCGGGGAACCCCAACCCCATCATGGTGGCGACCAACACGATGATCCAGAGAATCACCGGATGGTTGCGCGCATAGCGCAGTCCGTCGCGAACGTCGCCGAACACCTCGCCCAGGCTATAGCGTGCGTGGCCGTGGCCACGGTCACCGAACACCGTGCGATACGACAACATCCCGATGAACACGATGGCAATGAGATGCCCAACAGCGCTGAGCAGGTAGGCGCCACTGAAACCAAGGGAGTGAATGAGAAATCCCGTGCCGAACAGGGCGACGGGCATGGCCAGCTGACCCGCCGCCTGATTCAGTGACATGCCCGCAGGCGTCAGTTCAAGGCCCAGGATGTCCGGAACAATCGCGAGCCGCGTGGGCGCATCGATGCTCTGCAGACCGCCGGCCAGAAACGTGAGTGCGAAAAACGCCGCAAAAAACGCCGCACTGCCAACGCTGAAGAACATCAGTGCGGCGATCGCCAGCGTCGTCAGCAGGAGCAGCGATTGGGTGACCAGCAACAGCGCCCTGCGATCGAAGCGATCGGCGAGCGCGCCACCGTACAGCCCGAAGGTCAGCGTGCCCACCCCCCGGCTGGCACCGATCAGCGCGACGAGAATCAACCAGATGTCGTCCGGGGCGTTTTCCTGCACCCAGAGGATCTGCGTGATGAACTGCAGCGGCATCAGCATCTGGCCGATGGCAAATCCGCCGAGCAGCAGCCGGAAGTCGCGATTGCGCAGCGGGGCCAGCCCGCCGGTTCTATCCGACGCCATCAGTCGATGAACGAGTCACTGCGCTCCCAGCGGTCTGCTCTCCCCGGCAGAGACTAAGACGGCACGGAGCCGGATGGAAGCGCCGCAACTGCGGTAGCATTGACGCGATCGAGGTTCTTGGTCCACGGTTCAACGACGATGAAAGTGATCGTGATCGGCGCCGGCATCGGCGGTTCGGTGCTTGGGATGTCGCTTAAGCAACTCGGCATCGCCCACGTTCTGATCGAACAAGCGCCCGGCTTTTCCGAGGTTGGTGCGGGTATTCAACTGAGCCCCAATGGGGTGCGCGTACTCGAGACATTGGGCCTGGGCGATGCGCTGCGCGGGTTCTGTACCGAACCCGATTTTCATAAGTACAGCGCCTGGGATACCGGCGAGACGATCCTGCGCACGGCACTTATGCCGCGGGTACGTGAAGCCTACGGGCACGCGTATTACCACGCCCACCGGTCTGACCTGATCGACGCGCTCACCGCCTCGCTCGAGGCAAAGGCTTTGTGCCTCGACAGCGAAGTCGTGGACGTGGGCCAGGATGAGCATGCAGCCTGGGCCGTCACCGCGGACGGGCGTCGTTTCGAGGCGGACGTGTTAATCGGCGCCGACGGCATCCACTCGCGGGTGCGCGAGCAGGTGTTCAAACCCGGGCCGCCCCGGGCGTCGGGGTACGTGGCATGGCGCGGTGTCGTGGATGCCGCGGACATCGAAGACCTCGAGATACCCGTGTCCGCTTACGTCGACATGGGGCCGGGATTGTCCTTCGTCTACTACTACGTCTGCGGCGGGGCGCGGCTCAACTGGATCGCACTCGGCCAGAGCAAAGGCGCAAAACGAGAATCCTGGTCCCAGACAGCCAGCAAGGCGGAGGTGATCGCCGCGTTCGACGGTTGGTATGCGCGACCACGCCACCTCATTGAAGCGACGAAACAACCCTTCGTTACCGCGCTCTACGACCGTGACCCGCTGGATTCCTGGGTCGCCGGGCGGATCGCTCTCATGGGGGACGCCGCACACGCCATGCTGCCCTACCACGCCCAGGGTGCGGTGCAGTCTATTGAAGATGCCTGGGTGCTGGCGCGCACGCTCTCGCTGAGTGACGGTGATGTGGTGGTGGCGCTGCGACACTACGAGACGCTGCGTCGCGATCGCGCCAACCAACTCGTTCAGCAGTCGCGCAATGCGGAACGCTGGTATCACGTGCAGGACGTTGGGGAAGTGGCGGCGCGCAACGCCCGTTTCCGCCGCAACAATGAGCAGTTCGGAGACGATTTCTCACCCCAGCAACATTGGCTGTACAGCTACGACGCGGAGCAGGCGGCATTAGGCACCGACACGGCCTGGCGCGACTTGCCGGCCTGGTCCTGACGGCCCGCCCTCATTTAGCGTTCTTGCTAATTAACTCGGTCGATGCGATGATTAGCAGCCTCGCTAAACATTGAGACGCCCTCATGCCGAACACAGTGATCTGTCACTACCGCGTTGCCTCGGGAAACGAAGCCGCATTCGAAACGCTCCTGCGCAACCACTGGCCCACGCTGCACCGACTCGGGCTGGTCACCGATGCGTCGTCGGTGCACTACAAGGGTGCGGAACAAGACAACGGCCAACCGATTTACTTCGAGATTTTCGACTGGCAAGATGGCGCAAGTGACCGGGCACACGAGCACCCCGAAGTGATGGCTATCTGGGAGCCAATGGATCAGCTGTGCGAGACGCGCGGCGACAAACCCAACATGGAGTTTCCACACGTCGAGCGCTTGGGTGACTAAACCCAAGGGGCTCGAAGCGCTCGAGACAGCCGACGCGGTCTTCGCCGCACTCGCCCATCCCGCCCGGCGCCAGATTCTGCTCTCGGTACACTATCGCGGCACGGCCAACGCGGGGGAGATCGCGCGCCGGTTCGAGTGCAGCTGGCCAACGACCAGCCGGCACCTCGCGACCCTGGTGACCAGCGGACTGTTGAACGTGAGCAGGCAGGGGCGGACGCGGGTGTATTCGACCAACGCAGATCTGCTACGCGGTCTGCTCGCGCAGTGGTCTGAATACTTCGAGTAAAATCAGTGGCGCCTTCGCTGCGACTGGCAGCGCACGGGAGAGACGCATGAACATTCAAAAGCTGGGCGCGATCCTGATTGCCACGGCGACCTTCCTCGCAAGCGCCTGTAGCCCGTCCGGCCCAGATCAGCAATCGACAGACAGCGCCACGGGCGTCAACGAACCACCACCCGCAGCGTCGTCCGGCACCAACCTGGATACCTACTCCGCCCGTACGGCCACCGGCACCGCGCTCGACGAACTCGAGCTGCTGCGGGAATCCTGGTCGGGCGACCTTGACGGCATGATCGAGCGCGACATGATCCGCGCACTCGTGCCCATGAGCAAGACCTTCTACTTTCTGGATGGAGGCGACCAGCGTGGGCTTGCCTACGATGCCGCCCAGTTGTTCGGACAACAGCTCAACGAACGGCTCAATCGAGGCCACCTGAAGGTGCACGTGGTGATGATTCCGGTGGCTCGCGATGACCTCATCGATGGTCTCCTCGCGGGTTACGGTGACATCGCGCTGGGCAACCTCACCATCACCCCCGAACGCACCGCGCTCGTCGATTTCTCGGACCCGTTCCTGGAGGGGGTCAAGGAACTCATCGTCACGGGCCCGTCGGCAGCGCCGCTGCGCACGCTCGACGATCTGGGCGGACGCGAAATCTACGTGCGCGAATCGAGCAGCTACTACCGGAGCCTGGTGCGTTTGAACGAGCGCTTGCGCGCGCAGGGCAAGGAACTGATTACCCTGAGCCTGGCACCAGAGGCACTCGAAGATGAAGACCTGCTTGAGATGGTCAACGCAGGGCTCGTTCCCATCGTCGTGGTAGACAGCCACAAGGCAGCGTTCTGGGCGCAGATATTTACCGACCTGCGCGTGCGCGACGACCTCGCCGTTGCCAAAGATCAGCAGATCGGCTGGGCCTTCCGAAAGGACAGTCCGCTACTTGCGAGCGCCATCAACGAGTTCGTGGCGGGCCACAAGAAGGGAACGTTGATGGGAAATATCTCGTTCAACCGCTATTTGCAGGACACGAAGTGGGCAGAGCGCGCGCTGAACGACGAGGGCCGCATGCGCCTAGAGAATCTCATCGGATTGTTCGAAACGTACGGTGCTAAATACGGTCTGCCCGCTCTGCTGATCGCCGCGCAGGGCTACCAGGAGTCACGCCTCGATCAGAGTGTTCGATCCCCCGCCGGGGCCGTTGGAGTAATGCAGTTGCTGCCTTCTACGGCACGCGACCCCAACGTCAACATCCCCAACATCGATCAGGTAGAGAGCAACATCGAGGCGGGCACCAAATACCTGAGCTTCATCCACGACCGCTACTTCGCGACCGATAGCGACATGAGCGATCTCGACAAGGTGCTGTTCAGCTTCGCGGCCTACAATGCGGGCCCGGCGCGGATCGCCCGACTGCGCAGCCAGGCCGAAGTGTTGGGACTGGACCCTGACGTCTGGTTTCGCAATGTCGAAACCGTCGCGGCCGAGGAAATCGGTCGGGAAACCGTGCAATACGTCAGCAACATCTATAAATACTACATCGCCTACGAGCGCATGATGATGCTGCAGAAGTCGCGGGACAATGCGCTCAGGTAGGTGCCGGAACCACCCGAATAACTCGGACTACGCCGCCCGCCGCCGCGTTCTGCGCCGCGGACGCCGCCCGCCTGCGCGGTTGCCGTTGGATCGGCCTTGCGAGGAAGACCGACGGGGCCTCTGGTTGTCCGGGCCCTGCCGCGACTCCGGCTGCGGATCCATCCGCTGGATCGTGGCCAGTTCCCGATCCGGAAGCTCCACCACCACTTCCCTGGGCGTGTGTTTGATCAGCCGTTCCACCGCGCGCAGGCGGCCGAGTTCGGACGGGTCCACCAGCGACCACGCCACACCGGTTGCACCGGCACGGGCTGTGCGGCCGATACGGTGCACGTAACTCTCAGGCTCGTGAGGGAGCTCGTAGTTGAACACATGGGAAACCCCATCGATGTCGATGCCGCGCGCGGCGATGTCCGTGGCGACCAGCACCCAGGCATCACCATTCTTGAAGTTCGCCAGCGCCCGCTGACGCGCGCCCTGGCTTTTGTTGCCATGAATGGCTTCGGCGACGATGCCGTCGTTGCCCAACTGCTTCGCCAGCCGGTTCGCGCCATGCTTGGTGCGCGTAAACACGATCGCCCGGGACACGTCATCGTCGTGTAGCAGATGCCGGAGCACGTCGCGCTTATCGGCGTTGTTTACCATGACCACGCGCTGGTCGACCTCCCGCAAGGTCATCTGCTTGGGTGAGACATCGACCCGCACCGGGTCCTTAAGCATCTCCTGCGCCAGTGCAACCACTTCCTTCGGCATGGTGGCCGAGAACAGGAGCGACTGACGAGTATTCGGAGTCTGCGACACGATGCGCTTCACATCCCGCACAAAACCCATATCAAGCAAACGATCCGCTTCGTCCAGGACCAACACGGACACCGCCGAAAGATCCAGGTGGCCTTGGCCGGCGAGATCCAACAACCGCCCGGGGGTAGCCACCAGCACGTCGACACCCTTTCGCAGTGCGTTGACCTGCGGGCGCTGACCCACGCCGCCGAAGACGACGGCATGGCGAAGCTTCGTGTACCTGCCGTAGGTCGCAAACTCTTCAGCGATCTGCATGGCCAGTTCACGGGTCGGCGCAAGGACCAGCGCGCGGGGTCGCTTGGATTGGGCACGCTGGTTGGCATCATCCAATCGTTGCAACACGGGCAACGCGAACGCCGCCGTTTTGCCGGTTCCGGTCTGTGCAACACCGAGCAGATCCCGACCTTCTAACAGGGTGGGGATGGCTCGCGCCTGGATGGGAGTAGGTTGTTCGTAACCCACGTCGTTCAAGGCACGGAGCAATTTTCCGCCGAGCCCCAGAGATTCGAAATTATTCTGATTCAATTGTCTTTTCCAATAAGGAGAGTCGCCAACATACGCACGGCCCAAAGCGATGGCGGGCCGCAATGACGTTGCCTCTCTCAATTTTCGAGAGTTGCCGTCAACCCCACGCACGATAAGGAGGAACGGAATATTCAAGGGGTATCGAGATGACACTCATCGACTGAGAGCGTCGCGCGTTCGACACGCGGGCGCACCTTGAGGGTTGGGGCCGTTTAAGTCAAGGAATGGATTCACGATATGCGGGTCGGTCGCGCAGTGCTCCTGCGCTGCCCGATCGGCTACTATCAACCGCGGGGCCGATTCAACGACCGCTGACCAAGGGGGGCTCGCTGCATGGCCAACCAACGGTACGACGTGATCGTAGTCGGCGCCGGTTTCGCCGGCGTCTATGCGCTGCACAAGTTGCGCGGCCTTGGGCAGACCGTGCGCGTATTCGAAGCCGGTAGCGGCATCGGCGGCACCTGGTTCTGGAATCGCTACCCGGGCGCGCGCTGCGACATCGAGAGCATGGAGTATTCCTATCAGTTCTCCGCCGAGTTGCAACAGGACTGGGAGTGGACGGAGCGCTATGCGACCCAGCCGGAGATTCTGAACTACATCAATCACGTCACCGACCGCTTCGATTTGCGCGGCGACATCCAGTTGAACACCCGGGTTGATTCCGCTCACTTTGACGAATCGACAAACCGTTGGGCAGTGAACACCAGCGATGGCGGCGAATTCGATGCAAAGTACGTGATCATGGCCACGGGTTGTTTGTCCTCGACCAACCTGCCGAACTTCGACGGTCTGGACAGTTTCGCCGGCGAGTGGTACCACACCGGCCAATGGCCCCACGAGCCGATAGATTTCAGCGGTAAGCGGGTGGCGGTGATCGGCACCGGCTCCTCCGGCATTCAATGCATCCCGTTGATCGCCGAGCACGTGGAACAAATGACCGTGTTCCAACGCTCCCCCAATTTTTCGATTCCGGCCCACAACCAGCCACTCGATCCGGACTGTGTGCGCGAGAGAAAGGCCAGCTACCCGGCGTTTCGCGCAGCCAACAAGGAAACCGCGTTTCATGCCAACTTCGACTACAACGAAGCCAATGCCGTAGACGTCTCCGCCGAGGAGCGCGTCCGTGAATACGAATCGCGCTGGGCAAGCGGCGGCTTACCGTTTCTCGCATCATTCGCTGATTTAATCTTCGATGCAGACGCGAACGCGACCGCCGCAGACTTCATCCGCGGTAAGATCCATGAACTCGTGGACGACCCCGCCACCGCAGCCCTGTTGACGCCGACGAGTGTGGTGGGGTGCAAACGGTTGTGCGTCGATACGAACTACTACGCGACCTTCAATCGATCCAACGTCACGCTGGTGGACGTGTCTGACGATCCGATCAAAACCATTACGCGCGTGGGGCTCAACACCGCCACGCGCGAATACGCATTCGACACCCTGGTCTTTGCCACCGGCTTCGACGCCATGACCGGCGCGTTGGCCAAGATCGATATCCAAGGCCTCGCGGCACGCACGCTACAGGACGCGTGGAAGGAAGGACCGAAAACCTATCTCGGGCTGGCCGTTGCGGGCTTTCCCAATCTGTTCACCGTCACCGGTCCAGGCAGCCCGTCGGTGCTGACCAACATGCTGCCGTCGATCGAGCATCACGTGGACTGGATCGCCGACTGCATCGCCTACGTCGACCGGAAAGGCGTCGCGCGCATTGACGCCACACCCGAGGCGCAAGATGCCTGGGTCGCCCACGTGAACGAAGTCGGCGCTTCCAGTTTGTATCCCACCTGCAACTCCTGGTATCTCGGCGCCAACATCCCTGGCAAGCCCAGGGTGTTCATGCCGTATCTCGGATTTCCGCCTTACGCGGAAAAGTGCCGGGAGGTCGCAGACAGCGGATATGACGGGTTTACGTTGACGGCGCGGGGGTAGCCCGGCTGCTTGCAAGTGGGTTTCCAAAGGGGGATAACGTCAGTCCGATTCCGCAAAGAGGGAGAACCGTATGCCACTTCACGTCAGCAAATTCGAGCGCCTGGACGCGGCCGACCGCAACGAATTGGCCTTAGCTGCGCTGGAAGCCTGTCGCGCGGCGCGCGCCACGCCAGGGGTGACTCAAAGCCGATTTTACTGGGTCAACCCCAACGAGATCGCAATCGTCACAGACGCTGAGCCGGGCGCCTGGGGGCCGGGTTCCGGTAACGCGCCGGATGCTCGGAACGCCAAGGCCGTGTTTGCGCTCGCGGACCTGGCACGTCAGACGGTGTCCGAGACCTGGGTGGACGCACGGGCCGGCGAGGAGACCTACAAAGCCAGCCAATGATCGAGACGCGTTGGCCAAGGGATGGTGCGATTCGCACCGCCCTTCTTTTGTGCTGCGTTATCCAGGCATCACGAATTCGTCGGCAAACACGACCGTAACGGGCGCCGTGGTATGCCCATCGCGTCGCAAATCGCGCCCAGCACCTCGTGCTCTGCGGCCAACTCTCGATTGTCAGCCGCCAGGGCGATCTCCGCGGCAGAGCGAACCAACTCGCAATGGACGGCATTGCCTTCGACCGCTGAGATGCACGCAAGCGCTCGTTGACGGCCGGTCGTGGGTTCGCTCAGAAGGGCGCCGCCCAGATCCCGGAACAGGTGATCGACCCGATCGATATCAAGCGGTGCCAGCGCCTTGGCATGCGCTCGCAGCAACGCCGTGAAACGATCGATTTCGGACCTGGCCAGGTCCCCATCGGCTACTGCGACCAGTACAAATGCACTGGTGATGGCAAGCAGCAGTTCGTCGCTGATCGCCGCATCGAATCGCTCCCAGGACGCGAGTGCGTACGCGGCTTCTTCCTGGAACGCCATGGCCTGTCCTCCTTCCCGCGACCGGTAGCCACCGCAGCGACCACGATAGTACCCCGCCCTCCTGGCTTCAATCGCGCATACTGATGATCTCTACCGCGGACAGCAATCCGCGTACCGCTACAGTTCGTTCGCACCGTCGAACATCTGCGGTGACAACGACGCGACGTCGATGTCCTGAGCGCATCTCAGGTTCACATTGTGGAAGGTCGTTCCAGAAAAGTTGATCCGCGTGAAGCAGTGAATGCCGCACCTCGAACAGAAGAAGTGGTCGGAAAATTCGCGATTGCCATACCGCGTCAACAGGTCTTCGCCTCGTTTGACGACCACGTCGTTGTCCTCGACTCGGTGGAAGATTGCGCCGCGGCGCACGCAGAACGAACAGTTACATTCCATCGGCGCGGATAGGTCGGTGGTAAATTCAAACTCGACGCCGCCGCAATGACAGGAAGCTTGGTGTGTCTGCATATTCGATGCCTGGACCGGGAAATTTCTAGGGTGAACGCGAGGAGGTTATCTCAGACAAGGGGTACTTGCGAAGCAGCAGGACCTTGTGCTCGTCCGACGCTACATCACTACAGCCCAGACGTCGTCTGCGGCGTTTTGCCAATCGCTGAACTCTTCGCAGCCGCCGCGTGCCTTCCAGTCCGAGTCGATCGTGAGCTTGGAACTGATACCGCCACGCGGGTTGCAGATCATGACAATCCGCAACCGTTTGGGGCCGTACGTAGACATCAAGTCGTCGTACATTACGTTGATTAGCCGTTCGTACGAGACGACCAGATTCCGCAACTGGAAGACGTAGCGTTTGAGCGACTTTAACTCGATAACGAGCTGATCGGGGTAGAGGGCCAGATATACATCCGCGAAATCCGGCTGCCCCTGAACGCCAAGAAACGTGCATTCAGGGAGCTTGATTTTGATCTCGTACGCTCCCCGGACCGGGTTCTTTATGGATTTCAATATCCTTGAATCGATGTCTTTGTACGTCGCAACGATCATGCCGGAAAAGCGCACTAAAAGTTCACGATGGTAGTCCGTTAACGAGCGCATCACCGTGAAGGTTTTTCATCCTATAGATGAATACGATTTGATCCGGCCAAGTCGATCAGCATGTCGTGGCAATGGTGGATGATGATGCTGGTCGAGTCAGCGGCTCCCGCCTACAGCAACAGGTCTTCATCGATACGATGATAGACACTGGCCGCCGCAATGAGAGAATTCGCCGTGAGCGCCGGTACGCCATAGACCTCAGCCTCGACCGCATGATCGCGTCTGATCTTTTCCAGCAACAGATCGAAGTCGCCGTCTCCGGAGAGCAGCACGACGGTGTCGACGTCTGGAGCGGCGTCCAGCACATCGATGGCAATCCCCACGTCCCAATCGCCTTTCGCGCTACCGTCACTACGCTGAATGTAGGGTTTGAGTTTTACCGTGAAGCCGATGTGTTTCAGGGCGCTCTGGAACTTGAGTTGCCTGGCGTCGCCACGATGAATCGCATAGGCGGTCGCTGAGACAATCTCTCCTGCAGCACTGATGCGCTGCCAGAGTTTTCGGTAATCAAACTGCCGACCATAAGCCTGGCGCGTGGTGTAGTAGATGTTCTGGACATCCACAAACACAGCGACTCTCTTCACCGTAGAACCTCGGTCACGATCGTTGCGAACTGCACAATGGGCTTTGCACTCTACCAAGACGCCCGCCGGGCTTGTACATTGGTCCCATGCTGGACGCCGTTCCCAGTCGAACCGCCACGGCGACCGCGTTCACCCGCGCGGCCCACGTGCACATTGACGATGCGCCACCCGTGTTCGACGACCACGTCGCCTATGATCTGCTGCCGGGCTACCAGCGCCGGTTCATCAAGCGCCTCGCGGCACTCTCGCCGCCCTGGGTCAGGCGCTATCGGCAGACCCGCAATGCCTTTACGACGATGCGAGCCCAGATCGTCGTCCGCGCACGCTACGCCGAAGACGCGTTGGCCAAGGCGCGAGAGACCGGCGTCGATCGCTTTGTTGTGCTCGCCGCGGGACTCGACACCTTCGCACTCAGACAGGCGCTCAGGCCCACCGACCCACCCATCGAGGTGGTTGAAATCGACCATCCCGCAACACAACGCTGGAAACGCAAGTTACTCGCAGAACGCGGCATCGCCGAACCGAGCGAACTCACCTTCCTCCCGGTCGACTTCGAGGAGGAGGCGCTGGCACACGTCTGGATCGACAGCACCACACCCGACTTCGGCTCGTGGCTCGGCACCACCTACTACCTGACGCGCGAGGCGATCACAGCCACGCTGACGACCCTGGCCGAGCGCACCCAACCCGGGTCGCAATTGGTCCTGGACTACTGGCGCGAACCCCCACCCACCGACCTGAGCGCGCCGCTTCTGTGGGGCACGCGCGTCGCAGTCGCTCTGCAACAGGAGCCGATGCGCTCGTTCTTCGAGCCGCAAGACATCGAGGCGCTTGCCGAAGCTGCCGGTTGGCGGGTTCGCGAGAACTGTGCGGCCACGGAGCAGAACCGACGCTATCTCGCGGCGCGCAACGATCAACTGTCAGTACCGTCGTTCGCACATCTACTTCATCTGGAACATTGAGGCGCTCCGTAATGAACCCTGAGACCAACGCTGCACGCATGCCGATACGAAAGATCCCCTTCGAGTTCATCGACACGATCGATCCGATCTGGAACGCTGCAAAGCCCGAGTGGAGCCACATGGTGAACGGGACATCGTTGGCGATGCCGTATCTGGAACCATTTCTGATCAAAAACGTACGCGAAGCGCTGGCGCAAATCGATGAGCCGTCGCTGGCAGAAGACGTGCGCGCATTCGTCGGCCAGGAAGCCCAGCACTACACCAACCATCGACGCTACAACGAAGTGCTGAAACGCAACGGCTATCCCGAGCTCGAGGCGGTCGAAGCCGAGATGGCGCAAACCTACAAGCGTCTGGAAACGAAGAGTCTGAAATGGCGGCTGGCCTACACCGCGGGCTTCGAAACCATGACCATTGGCCTAACCGAATGGTTGATCCGCGAGCGAAGCGACCTGTTCACGCACGCGAATCCCGTGGTCGCTTCGCTGGTGTTGTGGCACATGGTCGAAGAAACAGAGCACAAGACCGTCGCGTTCGATGTCTATCAGCATCTGTACGGGCATTACTTCATGCGGGTCTACGGCCTCTTCTACGCCGCGCTGCACGTGATGTTCTCCGCGCGCCGTACCTACAAGCTCATGCTGCAACGCGACGGTACCTGGCGACAATGGAGCAGTCGCGTGCGACTCTGGAGAATGGTTGGCCAGTTCTACCGCAACGTCACCCCCGCACTGTTCAGATCGCTGGCGCCCGGCCATCATCCGGACCACGTGGCAGACCCCGATTGGATTGCCCAGTGGGCCACGGCCTATGCCGAACTGCCCGCGCAGGTCGTGCCGCTGTTGGATACGGACGATCCGGCCATCCCGGCGCGTTTCGTTTCGTGAGACAAACCACGCCGAATCGCGTATCAGGTGCGTCCTCGCCTCAGCCCTGAAGCTTGGCGCCGTGCTCCGCCATCCACTCACCCATGGCCTTCTCCGCTTCGGGATCAAAGTCATCACGCAGGCGCGAGATGCACTCGCCCTCGAACACGGCCGTCTCGCGGCCCGAGATCTTGAGATCGGGGGCGCCGGCCTTCTGGTAGGTGACAGTCCACAGCATCTCGAGTGTGTTGCCCTCGACGCTCGGCGTCTGGAAATCCGGTGTGCGCGTGTCCATCTTGCGATCGAACGCGTCAACGCCGCTCTTCAGTTTGGCGAGCACTGCCGCACGCCCGATTGCTTCGGGGTCGCCCTCGTAGACGGCGTCCTCCGTGAAATACTGCTCAATACGAGACCAATCGTCGTCCACATAGCTCTCTTCGAAGGCGTCTGCATAGGCCTGATAGCGTTCTCGAATACTCATGGCGCTCCCCCGAGTCATACATCCACCAACCCTACTCCGATTGTCGATCTGGCGTGCGACTTGTTAGGCCGCGGGCGAGGAGCACAGAGAAGAAGCGGATCCAATAGGTGAAGATACGTGCCAAGGAAAGCTGACCTAGTCATTATCGGAGTGTCAGCGGAATCGGCTCGCTGGCCACTGGATCGAAGTAACTAAGAAATTTCTGAAAATCCTCCAGCGTACCCGTCATCAGCCGGGCCTGCCCCGACTGGAACAATGCGGCGAGGACGGACGGAGGGAATGCCGGATCCACCCCGTCGATGCCTAAGGCGTTCATGTCACGCAATAGGAGGTCGTTCAGCGTTGAACGATCTATTTCCAGCACTACGTCGGCATCTGCCGGCAAGAAATTGTAGAACTGCGCCACGCCACGTCGAATCTCCAACCCCAGCTCTTCGTCAACGTCGGGAAGCCGAAAACCCAAGGTCATATTCACATCCAAAGTATTCTCAGCCTGCAAGCGAAAGCGCAGTCCGTTGATCAGCTCTGCCGTAGGAAAGGCACGCAGTAGATCAGGTGCCGACAACTCAATCGCCTTACTATGGTCGATCGACCCGTCCAGTTCCTGCGCAGCAGTCAGATACCAGTTGCGCCAGTTGATGTTTGTGCGGCCATAGCCAATCTTGCGCAATGCTTCAGCCTTGAGCTCTCGCGCATCCCCGTCATCGTTGCTCACGCGCACAAGATGGGTAGCCAGCTCAGCCGACCATTGGTAGTCGCCGCCCTCCGCGGCGCTCGCCGCTGCTCCCATAACCGCGTCCCGGCCTCCCATCAACGCTATGTAACGTCGTGAAGCTTCAACTGGCTTGGTTGGATCCAGGAACGTGGGATCACCGAGAAACCACCCGAGCTCCCCGACATAGATCTGCCGCACTGAGTGAGCCACGCCACCGTAAAAGTCGCCGAGCCACGGATGCTCGGCAAGATGGCGTGGAAGCTTTACAACCTCAACAAGATCATCTGGCAGCATTCCCAGATTCATGTGCCGGATAGTCTGGTCGTACACATACTGAATTGCATCGCGGTACGCGGTCAGGGTTTCTGCTACGGCTTGTTCTCCTGAAACCGGACGCCCGTGTGACGACACCATATATTTGGCCGGATATTCGCGTAGCGTATCGATGCCTGTGAACCACAATTCCGGGTCACGATAACGAGTGCCACGAATCGTGTGTAGATTGGGAAAGGACTCACCCTGAAGGATCTCCACGGTATGCAGCAGTCGAGTTTCAGGAAGCCATACGGCGATTTCATCAGGCGCTTCGCTGGGGATCCACTTGATCTGTATCTGTACACCGGCAATGTTCATATCGAGTACATCGTCGACAAGGACGTTGGGAACAACCAGGCTTGGGTTTCGGATGACAAAGTCAGGACCCAGCCCGCCGTTGATACGTCCTTCCGGACCGACATCCAGTAACGTACCAAGCGAATAATCGACTCGTGCACCAAGGATGGGCCCCAGGCCACCCGCAGAGCCTCTGATTACGTTGGCCAGGAAGGTCTTGTGCGCGATGACCTTAACCTTGCCAGAAGCCGCATCTTCGTGGGATACAAACGCCGCCACACCACCAAAATGATCGATATGCCAGTGAGAATAGATTACCGCCTTTACGGGCTTGTCAGAAAATTTGCGAAATTCCTCAAGCGTGCGCAGCCCCTTATCTACATCTTCGGGCGGATCGACAATGATGATGCCATCATCGCCAACGATCATCGCGGGGCTGGTCAATGCGTAACCGTAGGCGAGGTAAACGTTATCGGCAACCTGGTAGACACCCGGTACCATCTTTTGCGAATGTTCGGTGAGCTTTGGATGCACTGTCGGGGCGGGCTTGTCGTAGGCGATGTTTTCGCCGGATGGATAGAACTTCACCCCGGCTCTATCACCGTGCCAGGTGCCCTCAATTTGTTGCGCATTAATCGGATTCGCGCCGATGAACAGAGCAACGACCGCTGTGATCAGGAATCTATTCATCCTTGTTTCTCCGGTAACGATCTTATTGAAATTACGCCAAGCACTGCATCGGACCTCGTTCGCCGTTATGGAACGGACGACCTTGTTCGACAGTCCTCGCTACTCGAGGTACGCATCCGCTGGAAGTAGTTTTCGCGTGCTGACGGTCCCCGCGATGAAGTCGTCTATCGTCTTGTGAAAATGGCGTAGCCTCAATTCCTGCTCACACAGGTTCATGCCCTTGAATGAATCTGATTGCACCCCCGCCTGCATCGTCACCATGTTGGACCCGTCCTGCGCGAGGACGTTGGCG
>SMWF01000120.1 GCA_004357385.1 Gammaproteobacteria bacterium
ATGATCGGAGACGATATAACGGTCACGGTGCTAGGAGTAAAAGGGAACCAGACGCGCATTGGGATTAACGCCCCAAGGGATGTCGCGGTTCACCGAGAGGAGATCTACGAACGGATTCGGGCGCAGGCCAACAACGTAGCCGCGGCCCCGAACGGTACATCGACGGGTTGAGCACGCGACCGATGGCGTGATCGACGCGCACCCGGTACTGCAAATCCATCGAAACACTGGTATGTTCCTCGGCTGAGGCCAAGGACGTGCCGCGGTGCCCAGCCACAAGAGGCCAACGAATCCCCAATCGGTAGCGGCCGCACGTACCGCCCGGCTACGCTACAAGACCCTGAGCCGCCTCGAGGCCGTGCTGCACCTGATGGTGGAGCGCTATGGCTCGCGGACGACGTTGGGCGAGGCGCTCGCCGTCGCAGTGACCATGGCCCGGCTGTGTCGGGTCGACCGCGTGACTCTGGCTGAAATCGCGGATGCCACTGGGCTGCGCAAACAGAACATCTCCCGTTGGGCACAGAAGCGCATGGGCCAGTCCATCGAGTTCAAATCCAACGAGGACGACCGGCGCATCAAGGAAATCGTGCTGATCGATCCTGGTCAGGGCCAGGAATACGTCGAGGCAGTGGCCCGGACACTAGGTATCGATACGCGTGACCGCTAACGCGGGTCCAGCCTGAATCTCGCTGGACCGCTATCGCGGGTCCAGCCTGAACACCCAGGCTTCTTCGCCAAACTCACCATCCATCGCCGGATCGTCTTCGATGTCGTACTTCTCGATGTAACGTCGCCGGACCAGGTCCAGCTCCCGCGCTTCATCGACCCGCACCGCGCGCAGATCGTAGAGTTTCCCGCGCATTCTCAGGCGCATCGCCGGATCATCCGCAAGGTGCCCGACCCAGCGCGCCTCCCCCCCATCGCCCGATGCCACGTACAGTCCACCCTCCACGACCACACCCCAGAGATTGATCGAATAGGGGTCGCCAAGCCGCGTTTCCATCTGGAACAACATGATCTCCCGTGCCTCGTCCCACCCATCGGGAATCTCGGCCAGCTGGCCGTCCAGCGCACCTCCCGGCAGGGGTCCGATCGGCTCACATCCCAGTACTGCGGTCAGCAGCACCAGACAGAACATTCGCAACATCATCGGTCTCTACATTCGGCCTCGGGGTTATGTTACCCCCAGTAACGCCGTGTTACCGCTTGGATCGAAAGGAAAACGTAAGTCGAGGCAAGCGCGCGACAACCTCGCTTGACCGGCGTTGCTCCACGCCCGTACGCTCCCGGATTCGAGAGGTAATTGGCAAATACGTGCCCGCATCCAAAGCTACAGACGAAGCGCGACTCGACGCATTGATCTCACAGATCGCCGCTGCGTCCGACATGCTGCGCGCAGCGCCCTTGCTGCAGGCGTTCGGTGAAGTGGTGGGCATGCAACGCCCCGCGGTCATCGGCGATTACACCAGCAGTGAACTCGTCACCGTGGAGGACGGGCGCACGCTCGCCGAGGTGTTCGGTTGGGCCAGCGACATCCAGCAGGAGTGGGTGGAAGGAAAGTTGAATCTGATCAGCCCGATCGCGGTGGCCTGTCGGTTGACGACGCGCCCCTTTGCGTGGGATGCCGCCGCGATTGCAACGCAGGCGGACCAATCGTCGCCACGCTCCGCGGCCGCCTGGCACCTTACCCCGGAACGGGGCATCACGGCCGGCATCACCGTGCCCATCCACCTGCCATTGTGTCGCACCGGCTCGGTCGGCTGGGTCACCACCGATGCTGAGCTGGACGTGCACGCGGTGCTCGATGCACACAGCGACCGGTTTCGACTCGCCGCGCACCGATTCATGGACCTGGTGTTCACGGCACGGGCAGACAAGGCTCTGGAAAAAACGCCGGTGCAGCTGAGCGAACGCGAGTTCGAATGTCTGAACTGGGTGGCGCTCGGCCGCACGGATACTCAGATCGGGACAATCATTCATCGCTCCCCCACCACGGTTCGCTTTCACGTCGAGAACGCCATGGCCAAGCTCGATGCAAGCAACCGTGCCCAGGCCGTCGCCACGGCATCGCAACTGGGACTGATTCACACGCTCGATTGATGGCGCTACCGCGCTCAACCCAATAATGCAATCTCAAGGAGTTCAAGGCATGAAGATCGGTCTGTCCAACTTTCCCACCGACTACTCTATCCGCGCCGTGCCACTGGCACGCGCCGCCGAGGAGCGCGGCTTCGAGTCGCTGTTCGTAGTCGAACATACTCACATTCCCGCATCCCGTCGCACGCCGTACCCGATCGGCGGCGACCTGCCGAGCATCTACTGGGAATCCTACGAGCCGTTTACCTTTCTGGCCCAGGCCGCGGCGGTGACCGAACGCCTGAACATCGGCACCGGAATCTGCCTGGTTCCCGAGCATCATCCGATCGCCCTGGCAAAGCGCGTCGCTTCGTTGGATTCACTCTCAAACGGTCGCTTTCTGTTCGGTATCGGCGCGGGTTGGAACGCCGAAGAGCTGGAGAATCATGGGGTAGCGTTCGAAGATCGCTGGAAGGTGCTGCGTGAGCACATTCTGGCGATGAAAGCTTGTTGGACCGAAAAGGCCGCGGAGTTCCACGGGCGCTATGTTGATTTCGACCCGGTCTGGGTCGAGCCCAAACCCGCGCGCCGACCGCATCCGCCGATTCTGATCGGTGCGAGTTCGAAATGGGCCATCGAGCGGATCGTGGAGTACGCGGACGGCTGGTTGCCCGTCCTGGTACCGGAGTTCGACGAACGGCTTGCCCAATTGCATCGGCTGTGCGAAGAGCACGATCGCGACCCGGCCAGCATCGACGTAACGGTGTTCGCGATGCCCGATAAGGCGATGATCGAACAACTGCACGGCAAAGGCGTCAACCGCGTGGTGTTCGGTCTGGAGACGCGTCCGGAAGCCGAGTCCCTGGCCTGGCTGGATCAGCAGGTCGAGATCGTCGAATGGGCCCAGCGCCTCGACTGACGAGCGAACTCGTCAGTGCCGCATCAGCCTTTCGTGAATAGTGCGTCGCAGCCGGTGCCTTCCAGCAGCCCGTCTACGAAGGCCCGGTCCTGGAGGTCGAGTCGGGCGCGCTCCTGACGCAGCCACTGCAGACATTTTGCCTGATAGGGGAACGGTTGCTGCGTCCAGGGCAGGTCGTCGATCGTGGTCTCCACCGCATCGAGCCCGGATTCGACCGCCTGGGCATTGGCCAGCAAGGCCGGTACGTATACCCGTCCGATCTCGGTGAGCAGGTCGCGGAGGGTATCGGGCAATGATTCCCGGTCGTGCCAGTGATCCTCGGTGGGCTCGAGCCCCGACAAGTCTTCCATGACGCTCGTCCAGGCATACACCTGCGGCGCCACCTCGAGGGTCAACGCCATCGGCGTTGGATCGAACGCCGTCAGCTGGGTGAGCTGGCCGAACAGCGCAAAGTCCGCCGCGCCAGGCCGACCACCAAGCACAAACGGCCCGTGGCGCAGGTGCGCGCTGAACAGTTCGAGAAACCGCCGGTAGCTCGCCTCGATCACCGGCGCCGTGGTGTCGTTACTGCCCACCACGTACAGCCGGCTGATCTGGCGCTCGCGGATGAGCTCGGACAGCGGCGCAAGCTCCTCATCAGAAGCCATGAGTCCGCGCCACCGTGGCAGGATGTCGCCGGCCCGTTCGATGTCCGCCGGGTAGTACCAGCGGTAGTGGAACATCGCCTTGGTCAGCCATTCATCGCCGTAGTCTTCGATCAGATAGTCGATGAACGCAAGTGCCGGATCGCTCGGTATGACGGACCGTTCCAGGAACATTTGCTCCAGGGTGCGGATGATGGGGGTCGAGTCGACGACCGCCTCCAGGGCGCCGGATTCATCGGGAAAGTAGAAGGTCGGCAACAGACCCACCTTGGCCGGTGGCATGCGCTGCGCTTGTTCGCTGCCACTCATCAGCAGCCGGTACGGGATGCGCCGATAACGCAGCATCGCCAGCATCTTGCGGGTATACGGCGACCCGGGCGCGCCCATGAGTGCAATGGAGTCAGTCGACATTCAGGTAGCCTCGTTCTTTTGCTCAGTGGGACGTGGAACCAGCCGTATTGGTACGGCATCATCCCGTGAGAACAGAAACGAGATGTATGCATCACGCCAGGCGTACTTATCGCGCATTAGCGTATTGACCCGGTGACGTTGCGTGACATCGGGCTGCACGGTGTAGCGCGCCCGCGTGCCGTCCCGTTCGAGCTCGATTTCCGGCTCGGCCAACATCTGCTGATACCAGCCCGACGTATCACCGCCGGCCCGCAGCCAAGCCGACCCATCGTAATCAACCACCCAGAGACGCGTGTCACGCGTCGATCCATCCGCCGCTCTGGTCGTGACGACCACCACCTCACCCGTTTCCGATGCAATCATCTGGCTAACCTGCCAGAGCAGCACCACGCCGAACAGGCCCCCCAGAATCCGTATCCACCACTTCATCTCGATCTCCCCGGGCACGCGCGTCGCCGATCGAGCATGCTACCAAGCCTAGCGGGCTCCGCCCATCGCCAGCACGTAATCCGCCAGGCGCCGTCCCTGCAGGTCCTCATAGATCGATTCGAGGACGCGAAGCGCGACGATTCGATCGAGTCGGAAGCTGCGGAAGTCCTGGCGCAGCTCGCACCAGCCGCCAAGCGTCCAGGTCCGGCAGGCGCGCCGCTACCGATCACACCGCAGATTGTTGCAAGCGCGCCGCGGGCTGCGATTGCTGAGCCGACTATTCGTCCAGTAGCATGGCCGCATGCACGATGTCTGGCCACGGATCATTGCGCACGCCGACATGGACGCGTTCTATGCGGCCGTGGAGCAGATGGACGATCCCGGATTGCGCGGGCGCCCGATCCTGGTCGGGCCCCGCAGTCAACGTGGGGTCGTGCTAACGGCCAGCTATGAAGCCCGCCCATTCGGGGTTGGCAGTGCCATGCCAATGAGCGAAGCGCGACGACGGTGCCCTGAGGCCTTGATCGTCCCGCCAAGATTCGCCCGCTATCAGGAATTGTCCGAAATCATCATGGCGGTGTTCGCGGATTTTTCACCCGACGTCCAGGCACTGAGCCTGGACGAAGCGTTTCTGGACATGTCCGGCGCAAGCCATCTGTTCGGACCCCCGTCGAGCATGGGCAGGCGCATCAAGGACGCGGTGTATGCCGCGACCGGTGGCCTGCACGTATCCGTCGGGCTATCGGGCACCAAGTATGTCGCCAAAGTGGCAAGCGCCCACGCCAAGCCCGATGGGCTGGTGGTGGTTGCTCCGCGGGATGCATGCGCGTGGCTGGCACCAATGAGCATATCGAGGCTCTGGGGTGCCGGACCTAAAACCCAGCAACGGCTGTCCGGCCTCGGTCTGGAAACGATCGGCGACGTGGCCGCGGCAGATCGAACCTGGCTGCATCGGGAACTGGGCCAGGTTGGCCTGCACTTTCACGATCTCGCCCACGCGCGCGACCCTCGCCCGGTAAGCGGTCATCGGTCGGCGAAGAGCATCGGCTCGGAACGTACGTTGAGCGCCGATGTGGCGGGCCGCAAGGACATCGAAATGCACCTGCGGCGCTCGGCGGACCGGGTGGCTCGACGCCTGCGACGAAAGCACTACCAGGCCCAAGGGGTCCGCATCAAATTGAAGACCAGCCGTTTCAAATCGTTGACCCGGCAACGGCGCCTCAGCGAACCAAGCGACGTCGCAGATACCTTGTACCACGCGACGCATCCTCTGCTGGACGAGCTGCTCCCATTCGGCCCGTTCCGATTGGTCGGGCTCGCCGCCTTCGACCTCTCACGACGCGAGGGGCCCGAGCAACCCGAACTATTCGATGACGAGCGCCGCTCACGTGACCTCGAGAAGGCCATCGACGGACTGCTGGAACGCTTCGGCGATGACACGGTGTTCCGCGCAGCAGACCTGGTCCGGGATCGGACACTCGGCAGGCAGGGTCCGAGTCTCGATTTTCTCGACGATTCGAACTAGGCGGCTAGTCGGGATTACGTGCCAGCATGCGAACCAGCGCGGCGGCGCGCCCGTCGGGGTCTGTAACGTATTCTTCGCGATAGGTTTCGATACAGAGCCCCGCAACCGAGTCGCGCAGCTCACCCGGTTCCAGTCGAAATGCCGGGTTGGACGGGCCGACAACCTCCCGGTCGGTG
>SMWF01000121.1 GCA_004357385.1 Gammaproteobacteria bacterium
GGCCCAAGCGATATTACGGGCATCGTCATCGGGTTCGGACCACTGGGCCAGACCGAGCATGTTGTAGCCATCGAACCGGTGGGCAAAGGCCGTTGCAGTGGGATCAACACGGCTGATTGCGCCATGCAGGTGCTCGAGGAGCAACAGACTGGTATTGGAAGGCATCGCGTGAAACCCATCCACTATGACATCGATGGCCGAGTCGTCCAGCGTCTCCATGAAACTCGACCGCCAGTAGTTGCGCGCACCTCTGGGCAACCCCGCGTCCAACATCGCATTGAGGTCGCAGTAGCTGATTGGTCCAATGGCGTCCTCCAACGGCTTGCCGAACGCACGGAGGGGCGCCAGTTCCGCCTCGGCGGCGCTGCCGGTATGTGCCGCCAGTACCAGCGCGACCGGCACGCCCGAGCCATCCGGGTGGTACTGCAGCCCGGCGGTGAGCACGAGTTCGTCGGGGATGCCGGCCGAAGTGTAATCCCGGAAGAAACGCAGCATGTCCCGGGCGTCTTTGATCGGATGAAAAATTGCCCCACCCAGCAACATCGGCGTCTGCGGGTGCAGTTCGAACTCGAAGCAGGTCACGATGCCGAAGTTGCCGCCCCCGCCGCGCAGCGCCCAGAACAGATCCGGATGGCTGGCTTCGCTGGCAGTCACGACGTCGCCGCTGGCCGTGACCACTTCCGCACTAACGAGATTATCGAGGGCCAATCCGAAGCGCCCCATCAACCAACCGATGCCGCCGCCCAGGGTCAGACCCGCGACCCCGGTGGAAGCGACCACGCCGCCGGTGCAGGCGAGGTCGTGTAACTGCGTCTCGCGGTTGAACTCACCCCAGTGCACGCCCGGCTGGCAACGCGCCCGGCGCGCGGCCGGATCCACCAGGACCGCCTTCATTGGCGCCAGGTCGATCATCAGTCCCCCCTCGGTGACGGCGACGCCCGAGACGTTGTGTCCGCCACCGCGGATCGAGATTTCCATATCGTGCTGGCGGCCGAAGCGCACCGCATCGGCAACGTCCGCGGTGTTCTGGCAACACGCGATCAGGGCCGGGCGCTTGTCCACTCTGCCGTTGTGCACACTGCGAACCGCATCGTAGTCCGGATCGTCCGGTTCCACGACACGACCGCTCAGCCCGGCTGCAAATCGTTCGACGTCAGCTGCGTCCATGGCACTCCCCCCCGTGCGGACCCGAGATTAGACACCCCTGGGGATCGCGTCTCAAGCACCCCAAATCTTGCAGACTGTCCCCGTGGAGACGTGTCCGGAGCCCGAGGGTGGAAAAGCCGTTTCCGGCATATCAGGGCGACGAGCCGTACGTGTTCGTGAGTTACTCGCACGCGGATACCGAACGGGTCTATGCGGAGCTTGCGCGGCTCAACGATCAGGGTTTCAACATCTGGTACGACGAGGGCATCAGCCGGGCCGTGAGTTCGAGCCGGACGATCAAGCGCTGAGCCACGGAGATCGCCCGGGCGTAAACCCCGATGGGCCTCAAACCCAGATCGCGATGATCGAGGGACAGCTCCGCAACCATCGTCAAGCAACCGGGGGTCTCACGAAGTTCAGCCTCCACCACGCCCTGCCAGAGGTGCGATTTCACCGCGAGTGACACGGCCATTCGGACGTGCCCCGAGTCGATCCATTCGATGAGTTCCGCGCGTCCCGTCAAATAGGGGAAGCTCGCCACGTCGAGCACCCGCGGCCCCAACAGATTCCGACGTGTCGACGCCACCGCGGCGGCGCTCGGTTGACGACCGAACGCGGGACCATACTCGAGACGCAGCTCCTCCGGGTCCACCACGAACTCCCGCACGTCGATGCGGACATCCGCCCGGCCGGCACTGCGCTCAGCATCGATCCAGGCCCAGCCTTCGACCTCGGTGTTGACGAGAACATGGTTGTGGCCCAGGAACTTCAGCCAACCGGCGCGCCCAACGGTGACCTGTATGCGTGACACGCCGGGGTCGATGCGATAGCGCTGTCCAGCGGGAGCAGACTGATACCAGACCTCGTCATACCGATCAGGCGGGGCAGGTTGCTCCGCCGGCGGGATAGCGACGCACCCTGCAACCAGTACCGCGAGGCCGAGGAGTAGCGCTCGCGCCAACGTCAGTGTCCGGCGCCATCCGACAGGGCGCGGCGGAACACGGCTTCGTGATAGAGCGCCTTCTGGCCTTCCACGACCTCGATTTTGTCGCGGCTTGTCCACCACACCGCCGATAAACCCGGCAGTGGAAAGGGCACGACCAGATGCTTTACCTCGGAGCGACGATCGAAGCACGCCTCGGTCTCACCGACCTCGTTGACGACACAGTATTCGTGGGCAGGACGGTACAGCGTGCCACCACTCGTTTTCCTGACCACCACCCGGCGGCGCTGGCCATCCTGCGTCACGTAGGTCTGGTTAGCGGGCTGTAACTTGCGCAGCAACGACAATCGCGCGACGTATTCCCGATCGACCGGGTTCAGCGCCAATTCCATGTGCAGGTGATTCGAGGCGAACGCATAGACGCGCAAGGGGCAGTTACCCCAATCGAAAGCGAAGCTCGCTTCGAGCACCGTGTAGGTCTGCTCCGATCCGTCGGAGTTGCCCAAGTAGACGGAGCCGACCTCGTCTACCAACCTCAGGCTCAGCTGTTCGCCCACCTGAGATTTGCACCCGAATCCGAGCAGATCCAGCGGTTCGTTCGACGAGGCCGCGTCGCGATCCAGGAAGAACGCCATGCGGAGTGTGCCCTGGGTGGAAAGCGCCAGACGCATTACCGGCGCTTTCAACACGTAGCGGCTGATGTCGTCAAACGGGTCGGCGCTCACCTCGGTATTCCACTGGCCAACGTAGTCGCCGAGGTAGTCAGCCAGCGCAGGGTGTTGAGGACTCGCAGCGGAAGCGGGCGGGCAGGTGAGCAACAGCAGTACGTTCAGTACCAGCAGAGGACGTGGCAGTCGCCGGGACAGCGATGGCTTCCAGGAGGGCGAAAGTTGCGGGTTCATGTGGCGGAGCTTACCTCAGCAGCAGTCATGGCCCCGTCGGCTCACTCGCCGCGGAAAGTCATGCCGGCGCAGATGACCGCGTGCTGCGATGATGGCACAGTGGCGACCCAGCAACGCGGAGGTCACCGCGTCAGGTGGCAAGGAACAACCGCTCATGTCAGCACTTTCCGCTCCGCTGCTGGTCGCCGCATTGTTCGTGCTGGTCGGCTGCGGGCCCGATTTCGAGGCAACGCAAGCCACTGAAGCGCTTGCCAGGGACACGACCGACTGGCCCGCATACGGCGGTGGCAACGGGCAGCGCTTCACGCCGCTCGATCAGATCGACGCAACCAACGTAGTCGACCTCGAAATTGCCTGGATCCATCGCCACGGGGACGTGTCCGACGGCAGCGAAATCCCTTCGACTACGGCATTCCAGGTAACCCCGATCGTGGCCGACGGACGGTTGTTCTACTGCACGCCGTTCAACCGCGTGTTCGCGCTGGACCCGATGACCGGTGGCGAGCTGTGGCGCTTCGATCCCGAGATCGATCTGTCGGGCAACTACGCCAACCAGCTCGTCTGTCGGGGTGTGGCCTACTGGACGGATCCCGACGCCGAAGGCGCATTTTGCGACGCACGCGTATTCACGGCCACCAACGACGGCTATCTGATCGCACTCGATGCCGCGACCGGTAAGGTTTGCCCGGACTTCGGCGAGACCGGGCGCGTAAACCTCAACCGTGGGGTCGGCGAACAGGAATGGCTCGGCGAGTATCAGGTGACCTCCGCGCCGACCGTGATCTCCGGCGGCGTGGTGGTGGGCGCGGCGATCTCCGACAACGCACGCATCGACGCGCCGAGCGGCGTGGTGCGCTCGTTCGATGTGCGCACGGGGGCACAGCGCTGGGCCTGGGACCTGGCACCGCCGGACTTCGACTACGAGACCGGGTTCGTATCCGACGAAGGCTACGCGCTGGGAACGCCGAACGTGTGGGGAACCATGGTCGCCGATCCCGCACGCGACCTGCTGATCGTTCCTACGGGCAACCCGGCGCCAGACTATTACCGCAGCGGCACGCCGGACATGGACCACTACGGCACCGCAATCGTCGCGGTGCGCGGGTCCACGGGCGAGGTGGTCTGGAAGTTCGATGCCGTGATCAACGATTTCTGGGACTACGACGTGGGTGGGCAGCCGTCGCTCGCGGATCTGCAGATCGGGGGGGAGGCCGTACCTGCCGTGGTTGCCGGCACCAAGATGGGCTTCATCTTCGTGTTGCACCGGGAAACCGGCGAACCGCTGATCGATGTCGAGTACCGCAAGGTACCGCGTGAAGGGCCGCTGAGAGATCAGCTTTCGCCGGTACAGCCTTTCCCGCCGGACGCGTTTCGTGTGGCCAAGGAGATTTCGGTGGACGACGCCTGGGGGTTGACCTTCTGGGATGAAGGCGCGTGCCGGGAGACCCTCGAAACCGCCCGGCTCGGACCGATCTACACGCCCATCACCGAGCAATGGACCATCGTCGCACCCAGTCATCTCGGGGGTATCAACTGGGGTGGCGTCGCGGTCGATCCCGAGCGCGGTCTGATCGCCGCACGCAACTCCAACGCCCCGGCCCGCGTCAGGTTGATACCGCGCCAGGAATTCAGCGGCGGCAAAGGTTACGAATTCGTGGACGAAGTCGCCGAACAACGCGGCACGCCCTACGCGATGGCGCGTGAATTCCTGCTCTCACCACTGGGGCTGCCGTGCACCGCGCCACCCTGGGGCGAGATCGGCGTGATCGACATCGCCGCCGGAACGCGCCTGTGGCAGCAGCCCCATGGGACCGTTCGTGACGTTCTTTCGCCCATTCCGCTACCGCCCATGGAGTTCGGTGTGCCCGGCCTCGGCGGCCCGATGCTGACGCGCAGTGGGCTGCTGTTCCTCGCGGCCGCGTTCGAAAACGTCATCCGAGCATACGACGTCACCAATGGCGAGGAACTCTGGCAAGGCCCTCTACCGGCCGGGCCCCAGGCCACGCCGATGAGCTATGCGGTGCATCGAGACGACGGATCGATGAGGCAGTTCGTGGTCATCGCGGCCGGTGGTCACGCGCGCGGCGGCACGACGCTCGGCGATCATCTGGTGGCGTTTTCTCTTCCCGCCCCGGGCGCCTAGTCCTTGCCTTTCTGCGCCCGGTAAGCCTCGATGTTCTGCAACGTTTCACGAGCGGATTCGTGCAGCTCGCGATGTGCCTGACGGCGGCGCAGCGTCTTGTCCGCGATCTCCGGCGCCACGTAGCCATCATCGTCTCGACTAACGGTAACTCCGGGGGGCACAATCGCATCGATTGCATCCAGCACGTCGTCCCCCAGTTCAACCTCGGCACCGGCAAGCAACCCCTCGAGCTGGTCAAAGGTGCGCGGACCGATGATCGCGGAAGTCACTGCGGGATGCGCACAGGTGAACGCAATCGCCATGTGCATCAACGAGATCCCAGCTTCGCTGGCGACGGCGTCGAGCTGCTCGATCAGATCCAGCTTGCGCTGATTGTCCGGTCGAGACATGTCGTACAAGTGCGGTTGCAGATTCTGCCGGTTGGTGTCGTTGGGCGGCGCATCGCGACGCCACTTGCCCGTCAGCCAGCCTTGCGACAGCGGGCTCCAGACCACCACGCCCATGCCGTAGCGCTGACAGGTCGGCAGGATGTCGGCTTCGATGCGCCGCGCAAAGATTGAGTAGGGCGGCTGCTCGACCCGGAACCGCTCGCGCCCGCGGCGCTGCGCAACCCACTGGGCTTCGACGATCTGTTCGGCCGGAAAGGTCGACGAGCCGAGCATACGGACCTTACCGGCGCGCACCAGATCGCTGAGCGCACCCAGCGTTTCGTCGATATCGGTGGACGCGTCGGGCCGATGCACCTGATAGAGGTCGATGTAGTCGGTATCCAGACGCTTCAGGCTCGCCTCGACCTCGCGCACGATCCAGCGCCGGGAACTGCCGCGCTGATTGAGGTCGTCGGTCATCGGCAGGCTGAACTTGGTGGCCAGCACCACCTCGTCGCGCTTGCCTTTCAGCGCCTTGCCGAGCAGGGTTTCGGATTCGCCGTGGGAATAGACGTCCGAGGTGTCGAAGTAGTTGATCCCGGCATCGATGGCGCGATCCACCATGCGCGCGCACTCGGCGGCATCTTCATTGCCGAAATAGCCGAACATGCCCGCGCCAAAGCACAACTTGCTGACCGAGACGCCGGTTCGGCCAAGAACACGCATTTCCACGACAGGTTCCTCCCTCCGGGAGGCGGAAGGATACGCGATCGCAACGGGCCGCGCGGAGTCGAAGGCGCTCCGTCCTACTGCCCGCTACCGCCGCTATCGCGTGGCGACGACGCTCGCGCCCCGTTTCGCGGCGTCCTGCCTCGTGGGTTTCAGGAACTCATCCAGCGGGGCATTGGAGTTGACGTGGTAACCATCCGGCAGGGTGATCTCGAACATCGCGTTGACCGACTGGTCGGATCCGGCGACCACGGGGTCCACGGCTCCGCTCAACGTGACGCGGGGCGTCGAGGTCTGTGCAACCACCGCGGGAGCACACAGCGCGAACAGCAGCGCGGCCAGCACCAAAGACTGGCTGCGTTGCCTGCGCCACTCAGTCATCGATCGCGTCCTTCCTGAGTTCCCGTTTGAGCTGTTTGCCCGTCGCGTTATGGGGAATCTCCGCCACGAATCGTACCGAGCCCGGTTGCTTGAATCGGGCCAGATTTTCCTTGCAGTGCTTCAGCACGTCCTCTTCGGCAAGTGACTCGCCCTCTTTGACGACGATCACCGCCTGGCCGGTTTCGCCCCAGCGCTCATGCGGCAGGCCGATCACTGCCACCTCTGCAACCTGGGGCAACTGGTAGATGACATTCTCGACCTCGGCCGGATAAACGTTCTCGCCGCCGGAGATGTACATGTCCTTCCACCGGTCGACGATGTAGACGAATCCGTCCTCATCCTGATAGGCGGCGTCACCGGTGTGCAACCAGCCGTCGGTGAAGGAACTCTCGTTGGCTTCCGGTTGCCGCCAGTAGCCGGGCGTGACATTCGGGCCCTTCACCCACAACTCGCCCACGGTGCGCGGTTCGGTGATTTCGTTAGCTTCTTCATCGACAATCCGAACCTCCGTGTGCATTGCCGGCAGGCCCGCGGAGCCCGGTTTGCCCAGCGCGTTGTCCGGCGTCAGCGCGGTGACCAGGGGGCTGGTTTCGGTCATGCCGAAGGCCTGCTGCAGGCTGCTGCCTTTGTCTTCATACACCTTCAGCAGTTCCAGTGAAGTGGGCGCACCGCCGACTGCGGCCGCGCGCAATCCGCTGAAATCCGCCGCGGCAAAATCCGGATGCTGGCTCATGAACAGCCAGTTGGCGGGTACCCCGATCAGGTGGGTTACGCCATGGTCGGGATCCTGCAATATGCGCAGCGTTTCTCCGGGATCGAAGGAGCGCATCACGATATTGGTGCCGCCCATGTGCACGGCCGGATTGGCATAGACATTCAACCCACCCGTATGGAACAGCGGCAGCGTCACCAGGTTGACCATGTCCTGGGCGAGCCGATGCGGATTGAGTAGGTTGATCACGTTCCAGAAGGTCATGCCGTGGGTGATCCGACAGCCTTTGGGATTACCGGTGGTTCCCGAGGTGTACATGAGGACCCAGGTGTCGTCGTGATCGATCTCGGCAACCTGCGCCAGCGGTTCGTGCGTCTCGATCGCGTGCTCGTAGCCGCTGTCGGCGCCGCTCGCATTCAGCTCCAACAGCGCCGCGATGTTGCAGCGGTTCTTCAGTTCTTCGGCTTCGTCGCCGAACACGTCTTCATGGATGAACAGCTTCGGCTCAGCATCCGAGACGATGAATTCCAGCTCCGGAACCGTCAGCCGCCAGTTCAGGGGCACGTAGATCGCGCCCAGCTTCGCACAGGCGAACTCCATCTCCAGACAATCCGTGGTGTTGTTCGTGAGCGCCGCAACCCGCTCGCCCGGACGAATGTCGAAGGTGGTCCGCAATGCGTTGGCCAATCGGCTGGTGCGATCGTTCATGTCGGCGTAGCTGAAGCGCCGACCCGAATGCAGGTCCAGCAGGGCGAGCCGTTCCGGCGTCTGCCGCGCGTGATATGCCACCCAGTCGTAAACCTTGACCGCCATCGGCAGATTCCTCCTTCCAGAGCGAACTCATTCCCAGGCCAAATGTACCCCGTTGGACAGCCCCGTTGCATCTTTCGTTATGAGGACGTCTGATACGTTTTTCTTCATCGGGGAAGGATTCGAAGATGCGCGCGCTCACAAACAGCCTCGTGCTGCTGCTCGTGATACCAATGGTCGCAGGCTGCAACCCGGACGCACCGGACGTAGTCGCGCCACCGCCCATTCAGGACAGCTACGGCGCAACGGTGGGCAGTGTGTCGTTTCCAACCTCCTGCAGCGAGGTCGTGCAACCCCATCTCGAACGCGCGCTGGCGCTGCTGCACCACATGACCTACGGCGGCTCGGAGAAGTACTTTCGCGCTGCGCTGGACGCCAATTCCACCTGTGCGATCGCCCGCTGGGGCCTGGCGATGAGCTGGCTCCATCCGCTGTGGCCTGACCTCACAACCACGGCAGAGTTTGCCGAAGGCAGGCAGTTGCTCGAAGAAGCCGAGGCAATCCAGGATCAAACGGCATGGGAAGCCGACTACATCGCCGCCATCAAGGCCTACTACGACGCCGAAGCGCTTCCCGAACGAGAGCGCCTGGCCGTCTACGAGCGCGGCTGGAGAGCAGTCTACGATCGATATCCGGATGATCAGGAGGCCCAGGCATTTTACGCGCTGGCGCTGCTGGCCACGGCACGCCCCGGTGAGCCGGGACTGGCGACCCGCGTCGAAGCAGGCGCGATCGTCGAGGCGCTGCGGGACCGCGTCCCGGAACATCCCGGGGCGCTGCACTACATCATTCATTCCTACGACACACCAGCCCTGGCCAACCAGGCGTTACCCGTGGCCTACGAATACGGCGCGCTCGCACCGAACGTAGCGCACGCGTTGCACATGCCGACGCACATCTTCACGCGGGTCGGAATCTGGCTCGACTCGATCACCATGAACCAACGCTCCGAGGAGGCCGCGGTGCAGGCGAATCCAGGAAAAATGTCGCCGCAGTACCTGCACTCGCTGGACTACGAAGTGTACGCGCGGCTGCAATCGGGCGAAGACCTGTCTGCTGGTGTGGCGGCTGAAGAGGTGCTCACCATGGAAGGCCCCTACGTCCTCATCAGCCCGCCGATGGCCGCCTACGCGCTGGCGGCGATTCCAGCGCGTTACGCCATGGAGCGTCAGGACTGGTCCGCGGGCGCCGCCTTACAACCGCACATGCCGAGTTCGTTTGGGTGGCAGGACAGTTTTGCGCCCTACGAAGCACTGACGCATTTCGCGCGTGGGGTAAGCGGGGCCCGCGGCGGCGATCTGGAAGTTGCCGCCGGGGCACTCGAGGACCTGAAGCGGCTGCGCGAGGTGATCCTGGCGATGGATGCCGTCAGCTACTGGGCGTCACAGATCGACGTGCAGATTCAGACCGTCGAAGCCTGGAGCGCCTTCGCACAGGAGGACACCGACGCGGCCCTGGAAGGGATGCGTCGGGCCGCCGCAATCGAGAGCCAAACCGACAAACACGCCGTCACGCCGGGTGAGATCATTCCGGCACGCGAACTGCTCGGTGACATG
This sequence comes from Gammaproteobacteria bacterium, assembly GCA_004357385.1. Taxonomy (GTDB): domain Bacteria; phylum Pseudomonadota; class Gammaproteobacteria; order Pseudomonadales; family Azotimanducaceae; genus SMWF01. The sequence continues at coordinate 9,691 of SMWF01000121.1, forward strand.
CTGCTGGCCCTCGGTCAGCCGGCCGAAGCGCTATCGACATACGAAGCGGAATTCGCGCGCAGTCCCAACCGGTTCAACGGCCTGTATGGCGCCGCAAAAGCCGCAGAACAGTTAGGGGATCGGGCAACGGCCGCGCGCTACTACCGGCAGTTGGTCAACAACTGTAAAGACGCGGAAATCGAGCGGCCGCGGCTGCTGGAGGCGCGGGCCTTCCTGGCCAATCAGGCACAACTGAATGCCGGCTAGCCGCCCCAACGCTCCCAGTGGCTGCAGTCCTGCCAGGGGTTGCGCCGGGGCCGGCCCCAGGCACCTTCGGGATAGCCGACCGGGATCAGTGCCACGGATTCAACCCCGTCAGGCAAGCCGAGAATGTCCCTGACCGCCGGGTGTTCCACCGGCGCAATCGGCGACTGGTCGGTCGCCAGTGTCAGCAACACGCTGCCCAGACCCCGCGCCCGGGCCGCCAGCAGCATGTTCTGGATGGCGGGATAGATCGAGCCGAACACGCCCGACGCGACGGCCGCATCATCCGGGCATTGCAGCGTCAGGCAGGCGACGATGATCGCCGGCGCTTCGTCGAGATGCTCCACGTTGTGCAACGCCTTGGAATACACCCGGCGCCGGTCGTCGTCGGTGTCGGGGTCCGCCAGCACCCCATCACGAATGTATTGCCTGCCGACTTCCCGGTAGACGGCCGCCAGTTTTTTGCGTTGCCCGGCATCCGTGACCACGACGAAGGCCCACATCTGCAGGTTACCGGCGCTGGGCGCCATCGTGGCCGCTTCGAGGATGTACTCAAGGTCCTCGCGGGGCACCGGGTCGGGTTTCAGATGCCGCATGCTGCGAGTGGTGAAGATGGCCTCATGCAGCGAAAGAGGCACCTTCAGGCGCTACCGTGGCGCAGCAGAAGTCCCGGGTGTGCGCCGGAACACACGTTGTCGGCGAAGGTGACTTCGCCGTTCACCATGATGTGCCGATAGCCCTCCGGGTATCGGATCAGGCGCCAGGCGCCGGCCGGGAAATCCCATGCGCGCTCGGGCGTGCCGGTGCTGAGCTTGTCCAGCTCGTAGATCACCAGGTCCGCCGGCGCGCCTTCGCGGATCCAGCCACGGTCCCTGATGCCAGCCGCCATCGCCGGGTATGCACTGAGCCTCCAGTGGGCCTGCTCCAGATCCATGATGTCGTTGTCGCGCACCAGCATAGTCAGGAATTCGGTGGGGTAGCGGCCCAGGGTAATGAATTTGGTATGCGCACCGCCGTCGGATACGCCCGGCAGCGCGAAGGGCGAGTTGGCCATCTCCTTCATCGCGGGCATGTCCAGCGGGCGGGGTGAGGTGACGAACACCGCCTTCATGTCGTCCTCGAGCGCCACATCGAGCAGCGTATCGATCGGATGCGCGCCGCGCTTTTCAGCGATCTCCGCGACCGTCCAACCTTCGTACTGCTTGAGCGCTTCGGTGTGCACTTCACCCACGATCAGGCCAGCCAGGTCGAACACCACCCCCGCCACCGGGAATTTCTCGTACTCGGCGCGAAGTTTCGCGCGCCGCTCCGGATCGCGGAACTTCTCAGCGCGTTCCGCGACCGTACCGAGCGTCGCTTCGCGCCAGACCTCGTTGCTGTCGAACAGGTTCCAGTCCTCGAACGTGAACTGGAAGTCGTTTTCCGTGGTCAGCGCCTGGCCGAACACACGCAAACCACGCGCGTTGACCTCTTCCAGCCACTTCAACGTGTCCTGGTAAGCCGGCATCGCCACGCCATGCTGATCCGTGAACTGGGCGAGCACGTTCCAGATCACCGGCCGGCCACTTTCTTCGGCCAGCTTCTCAGTGATTTCGTGACTGGCGCCAATGCACTGGATGAAGCCACGACCCACATCGCGCAACACGTGCGCAAACGACACCAGGTCCTGTTCGGTCATGGTGTTGGTAATCATGAGCGTGCCATCGTAGTCGCGCTGCACCTCAATCTCGCTACCAAGCTGCGCCGACCAGCCGCAACCCCCGGCGTCCAGCCCTTCGCGCATCAACCGCTGCATCTCCGCCATTTCTTCGGGGTTCGCGGCACGGCTCTTCGCCGCGTCGACGCCCATCACATACATCATCAGCGGGTTCAGCGGCATGTAGCTCAGCATGTTCACGCCCTTGGGCGTGCGCTCGATGCTGTCGAGAAACTCCGGATAGGTCTCCCAGTCCCAGGGCATGCCTTCGCGCATCGATTCCAGGGGCACCGCCTCGTTGCGCGACATGGTGAGCATGGCGCGGTCCTGATCTTCCGGCCTGACCGGCGCAAAGCCGAACCCGCAGTTGCCAATGACCACCGAGGTGACGCCATGCCAACCCGAGATGGTGCAGTAGGGGTCCCAGTAGACTTGCGAGTCATAGTGGGTGTGCAGGTCGACAAACCCCGGGGCGACGATCAGCCCATCGGCGTCGATAACCTTCTCGCCGTGGCTCGCATCGATTCGACCAATGCTCTGAATCCGGCCATCGGCGATGCCAAGATCGCCGGTAAAGCGCGGGGTGCGCAGTCCGTCGATGATGATGCCGCCTTTGATGACCGTGTCGAACTTCGGCATCCGTTCCTCTCCCGTGCGTGACCGTCCCGGATCATAGCCGAAGGGTTACGGACCAACACCTGGCGTTATGGAGGGCCCCCGGTTCCGTCGGCGATTGCCGCGGCCTCGACCAGGTCGGCGATCTCGGATCCGCTGAACCCCGCGCCTTCCAGAACTTCCCTGGTGTGCTGGCCGAGCGCAGGCGAAGGACCTCGCGGCCGCACGTCGGCCGTGTCAAAGCGCATCGGCGCACTGACGGTTCGATAGCGGCCCACGCGTTCGTGCTCGAGCTCCGGAAACAGACCGATCGCGTCGGCCTGGGCATCCTTCGTCACTTCGTCCAATCCCAGCACCGGGCCCCAGATCAGCTTCGCTTCGTCGAAAATGACGCCCCACTCGTCACGGCTGCGCGTCGACAGTGCCTCGTCGATCCCGTCGACCAGAACCGCCATGTTGCGATAGCGCCCGCGCGCGTCTTCGAAGCGCTCATCGTCGAGCCATTGCTCACGATCGATCGCTTTACAGAAGCGTGGCCAGGCGGCCTCTTCGGGCATGTTGAACACCACCCAATGACCGTCCCCGCAGGGATAACGGTTGGCGGTGGGTGCAAGTAATTCGTGGCGCGCACGACGCCGAACCGGCGCGCCATCAACGGCGGTTACCGCAAAGTCCGTGGCCTGAGTCCACACGGCTGTCGCGTAGAGGGACGTTTCAACCACCTGGGATTCACCGCTGCGCTCGGCCTGGCGCAGCGCCGCAAGGATCGCCGCGAGCAGCGCCAGGCCCGTCGTGTGATCGCCCTGAGCGGGGCGGGCCATGGGCACGATGCCATCGCTTCCTTCGCGCATCGAGTCGTACAGCCCGGACCGGCCAAAAAAGGCCGTTACATCGTAACCGGGCCGCCAGGCATCGGGCCCGCTGGTACCGTAGCCGGTCAGCGTGGCGTGCACCAGCGTCGGATTCACCCGGATCAGGCTTTCCGGGTCCAAGCCGAACTTCAACTGGCGCCGGGGCAGCAGGTTGCAGAGAAAAACCTGGGCGCCCACGACGAGGCGCTGCACCAATGCTGCGCCCTCGGGTATATCCAGCGCCACCGCAATCGAGCGTTTGCCGCGGTTGTCGACATCGAACTGCAGGTCGTAGTCACCCAGGTCCTCGCGACGATCACCTTTCAGGGGGCGACTCATGTTGCGCATCGGATCACCCGACAGGGGTTCGACCTTTATGACGTTGGCGCCCATGTCCGCCATGATGGCCGCAGCACTGGGCGCGGCCATCCAGTTGTCCACCTCGATTACCGTGATGTCGTCGAGCGGTGCGCTCATGTGTTGGTCTCGCGGGTCCGGGACAACCACTCTAATCGTCGGCGCCGATACTTGTCATCACCAGTCGCATCGCGCGTTCCGCATCGATGTGATATGCGACCTCGACATTGGGCTCATCGCGCCGCCGGGTTGTGCGTTGATCGACCACAGTCATGCCGCGGGTAAATTCCCCTTTCAGCTCCATCCGAACCGAGCGAGGTTCGAATTCGAGCAACTCCGGGTGGGTAACCGCCAGGACGGCACATGGGTCGTGCAAGGCGGCACGGCGCTCGCCCACGAGATCCGCCATGCGATCGTGAAGGAAACCAAACATAGACCCGACAAAATCACCCAGGGGCGTTCCGAGGGATCCGAGCCGTTCGATCAGATCATCGGAGGTGCGCAACTGATGGGTGAGATTCAACCCGCACATCCGAATCAACGCACCGCTTCGAAACACGAGGTCCGCCGCTTCGGGATCCGCCCAGACATTGAACTCCGCTGCCGGCGTGACATTGCCTTCGCTCGCGCTGCCTCCCATCAGCGAGATCCCGGCAATGCGTCGCGGCAAGTCCGGATCGCGCTGCAGCGCCATCGCGATATTGGTGAGCGGGCCGATCGGCACCAACCAGACGTCCGCCACGCGCCGGGTTTCTTCCAGAATGAACGCAACGGCATCTTCGCTGACGACGCTCACAATGGGCGGCGGGAGTTCTACACCACCCAGTCCGTTCGCACCGTGTACCAGCCCCGCGTGTACCGGTTCAGCCTCCAGCGGTTTGACCGCACCCGCATGCACCGGCGTCTTCGCACCTAACAGTTCCACGACGGCGAGCGCATTGCGGGTAGTGTCCACCAGCGGCGCGTTGCCGCTGACCGTCGTCACGCCCAGCACGTCGGCATGGGCATGCGCCAGAATCAGTGCGACCGCGTCATCGTGACCGGGATCGCAGTCGATGATGAGGCGGGGGCCGTTAACGTCAGCGACTCACGTCGTGCGGATGAACTCGATTACCACGTCGGCGAGTTCGGCGCCATGGGTTTCCTGCAGGAAATGTCCCGCGCCCTTGATGGTGGTGTGCGGTTGGCCTTTCGCCCCGGGCACCCGCGCCTGAAACACCGCTTCACCCCCGGCGGTGACCGCGTCGCCATCGCTGAAAGCCGTCAGCAGGGGTTTCTGCCAGGACTCGAACACGGTCCAGGCCCGCTGGTTGGCTTCCGCGGCCGGGTCATCTTCGGCGATCGGTACCAGAAGCGGAAACTGTCGTGCGCCTTCTTTATAACTTTCGTCCGGGTAAGGCGCGTCGTAAGCGGCAACGACTTCATCCGGCAGGCCGCCGCAGGATTGCTTCAACAGCTCACCAATCAGCATCTCGGGCATGTCCTGACTGAACTTACGCCAGGCCATGAACGCATCGCTGATCTGGCCCTCGCCGGTGGGCAACCCCGTGTTGGCCACCACGATCCGGTCGAACCGGTCCGGGTTTTCGGCCGCCAGACGCAAACCGATCAATCCACCCCAGTCCTGGCCGATCAACGTGATGTGCGCTAGATCGTTCGCCTCCAGCCACGCGGTCATCCAGTCGACGTGACTCTGGAAGGTGTAATCGTCACGCGCGCCGGGTTTATCCGAACGCCCGAAGCCCACCAGGTCCGGCGCGACGGCGCGCAGACCGGCAGCAACGAATTTCGGGATCATGTGCCGGTAAAGATAGCTCCAACTGGGCTCGCCGTGCAGGCACAGCACCACATCATCACCAGACCCTTCATCCACATGATGAATGCGCAGCTCGCCGCCATCCCCGGAAGGGACGCTCGTGTAATTCGGCTCAAACGGGTAGTCCCGCAGGTTCGAAAAGCGCGCATCCGGGGTTCTGAGGACGTCCATCAATCGCTCCCTTAATTACTGATGCGCTGCAAGGGTTCCAGACCCAGCGCTTCGTTGTAGGTGTTGTGGTAGTGGTGCAGCGCCGGCTCATTGCGGCCGAACGTCACATACTCCTGGGCACCCGAGGTCGCGCCTCGATGCGACAATGCCGCCGCAACGTAGTCTTCATCGCGGATCACGTCGGCAAAGCCGGTCATCCGTTGCGTGATCTCAGCGTAGCGCTCGGCCTGTTCCGGATCGCGCAAAAGCTCCTGGATATTCGGTTCGAGGTAAAACGAAATCTGCGAGTGGCACTGGTGCGGGTTCTCCCCGTCCGGATAAACGCGCACCAGCGTCGGCCCCTCGCCGCCAATAATCAGCTGCACATTGGGAAAGATGTAGTACACCGGCAGCGCCGCGCGCAGCACGTGCCACTGTTCGCGCGGTTCGTCGCGCAGGGTCTCGATGTTCCTCAGGCACAACATCATGCGGTGGTTACGCTGGTAGGTGTCGTAGCACTGCACGTTGCCGTAGAAGTCCGCCGCCAGACTGTCACGGTGCACGGTGTTGAAGTGGTACGTCTCGCCAAAGGTGTCGATCGCGAGTTTCCAGTTCATGGCGGTGGCATAGTGCGTCTGCCCCTGGGCCTGGTAGCGGCCAAGCTGCCAGGAATCGAACTCGGCCGCGAGCTTCTCGCCGAGCAACCCGTCCACATCCAGTTCGCCCGCGGGATTCGGGTGGACCCACAACAGGCCATACTGCTCCGCGGCCGGTAGCGCGATGAGGCCATGGCAGCTGCGGTCGACGGGGCCGAAGTGATCCTCCTTCGGAACCGCCACGAGTTCCCCTTTCGGGTTGTACCCCCAGGCATGGAACGGGCAGCTGAACAGCGTTTTCTCACCACGCGCCTCACTTTCCACCACCGTCCCACGATGCCGGCAGACGTTCAGGAACGCATGGAACCCGCCGTCCTCGTCGCGAGTACATAGAATCGGCTTGCCGAGGTCGGTCGAGGTGAAGAACGTCCCGGGTGCCGGCAGGTCGCCGGTCAGGCCCAGGACCTGGGGATGGTCCTGAAAGAACACCTGCCACTCCTGCCTGGCGCGGTCTTCACAGATATAAGCCGACACCGGATTGGCCACCTGGCCGCCGGCGTCGACGTTGGTACCGCTGTCGAGCCGCTGCAGCAGCGTGTCGATGACGTTCAGTTGATCGTCTCGATTCATTGGGTTACCTCGATGTTCGGGTCCTGCTGAAACTCCACCACGTTGCCCGACGGGTCGAGAATCCAGATGATCCGGTGATCGCCCTCGCCCATGGTGCGGTTGTGCACGTCCCGGTCGGCAAGCTCGACGGCCACGGCGTCGATGTCTTCCACGAACCAGGACACGTGGAACTGGGTTGGATCCGGCGCCTCGCCCATGGATTCACGACCGATGACGTGCATCTGCACGCCTTCCTTCTCCAGCCAGAAACCCAAGTCGGAATTCCTGATGGGTTCCATCCCCGGCAATTGAATCGGAACCTCGGGCAAACCCAGCAGATCGACATAGAAGGCGCGCGCCTCATCGACCTTGCCCAGCACATTTACCGCGGCATGGTTCATGCGCGTGATATTCATCGACATTTACTCTCCCCCCAGTCCTGGCCCGGCGTCTCGCTGTTCAAGGTACCTTCACCGGGGGTTACAAACAACATCGTCGTCGGTGCATGGGGCCGGGCTCACCCATCCCCTCGCCTTCGCCATGGTACCGTTGGACGGGGCTGATCGGGGGATCGGGGTGACGTGCTGAGAGTGAGTAAGGACACCGTGGGGTTGCTGCGCTACGACCCCGCTGCATGTTACCGGGGCTATACGCTGTTCTGCGGGGACGAAGGACCTGCGGCGTACCTCATCGACATGCATGGCCGGTTGTGCATGCGCTGGAGCAACGAGCGCGGCATCCAGTACGCGAGGCTGTTGCCCAACGGCAATCTGCTGTGCCGAGCGGCGCCCTCGGAGAACGTGCAGGGCCAACAGGGCCTCAACGGCCAGGCGCCGGCGGTGTTCGAGCTCGACTGGGACGGCAATCTGGTCTGGGAATACTGCGACGACTGGCTGCACCACGACCAGGAACGCCTGTCCAACGGCAACACGTTGGTCATCGCCTGGGAGCGCATGTCCGAGCAGCAGACCGCACGGGTTAAGGGCGGGGTGCACGGCGATGACGACAACCCACAGATGCTCGGCGATGTGGTGCGCGAGATCGCGCCCGACGGCAGCGTGGTTCGGGAGTGGCGCTCCTGGGAACACCTGGACGTCGACGAGGCGGTGATCTGTCCGCTGGACCACCGCATGGAATGGACTCACTGCAATTCGATTGCAACGACCCCCGACGGCGACTGGATTCTGAGTATGCGGCGCATCAATACGGTGATCGTGGTGGATCCGGCCAGCGGGGCGATCAAGTGGACGTGGGGACCCGGCGTGCTCGGCCATCAGCACGATGCGAAGTTGACCTCCTCCGGCAGCCTGATGTTGTTCGACAACGGCGTGCACCGCAACGGGCCCGAGTATTCACAAGTACTCGAGATCGACATGGACACCAAGGAGGTGATCTGGCAGTTCGTTGCCGACCCGCCCTTTGCCTTCTATTCGTTCATGGCCGGCAGCGCCGATCGGCTCCCCAACGGCAACACGCTGATCTGCGATTCCGCGGTCGGCCGGATGTTCGAAGTGACCGCACGCAAGCATGTCGTGTGGGAGTACATCAACCCGTTCTTCGTCAGCAATCCCAGGCTCGGCGGCCGTATCAACATTGTGTTTCGTGCCCACCGCTACGGCCCGGACGATGAGGCGTTACGTGGCAGGAATCTCGATCCGGATCGCTACGCCAACTTCAATCGGCTGTACGGCACGGCGTGAGCAGGCCTACTCGTGGGGCTCCATCGTCAGATACCTGACCAGTTCCGGCGGCCGGTAGTCCGGCTGTTGCGTGAATTTCTCCCGGGCACTGGCATGCACCTGCTGGTGCGTCGCGCCGCGGCCGAACGGGTCTGCGGGTGCTCCAATCGGGCGATGCTGCGGGGGCAGCAGTCGGTACGGTCCCTTGCGCGAACGTTGCGGACGCTCGAGTAGATCCGGACCCGTCTCGCGCGCAGCGAATTCCAGCCCGGCGTCCCGCGCCCGCCCGATCATCCAGTCGAGCGCGAGATCGGACAATCCAGTGACCCGATAGCCGCCGCC
>SMWF01000122.1 GCA_004357385.1 Gammaproteobacteria bacterium
CGACTACCTGTTGTTTGCGAAAAAGTACATCGCCGACTGCGAAGAGCGCCACGGTGTTCGGCCCGTGGAAGAGATTCTGGATTCGTGCCACGCACTGATGAACTACGGCGTGGACCGCTACAAGCGGCCGTATCCGATATCTGCCGAGGAAGAAAAGCGCCGCCAGCGGGAGCGTCAGGAATACGTTCAGCGCACGTTGAACGACCTGTGGCGCACCATTCCGAAAGCCGAAGCCGCCCACGAGGAGGAGGAATCGTTTCCCGAAGAGCCCCAGGAAAACCTGCTGTACTTCATCGAGAAGAACGCGCCGTTGCTGGAACCCTGGCAACGCGAACTGGTGCGGATCGTGCGCAAGATTGCGCAGTACTTCTATCCGCAGCGACAGACGCAGGTGATGAACGAGGGTTGGGCGACATTCTGGCACTACACGTTGTTGTACGCGCTGTATGACGAAGGCAAGGTCGATGACGGGTTCATGATGGAGTTTCTGAGTTCCCATACCGGCGTGCTGGCGCAGCCGCCCTACGACGATCCCCTCTACAATGGGATCAACCCCTATGCCCTGGGTTTTGCGATGTTCACGGACCTGCGCCGTATCTGCGACCAGCCAACCGCCGAAGATCATGAATGGTTCCCGGACATCGCAGGTGCGCCCTGGCGCGAAGTCCTGAGTCACGCGATGCGCAACTTCAAGGATGAAAGCTTCATCCTGCAGTTTCTGTCCCCCAAGGTGATGCGTGATCAGCGGTTGTTCGGGGTGATCGACGATGAGAGCGAAGACACTTACGAGATCGCGGCCATTCACGACGCGCAAGGCTATCGCCGGGTGCGTGAACTGTTGGCAAGCCAGTACAACCTGGGCGATCAGGAACCGAACATTCAGATCGTCAAGGTCGATGTGCGGGGCGATCGCAGCCTCACGCTGGCGCATGAACAACACGCGCGCCGGCCGCTGCACGCCGAGAACTCCCGGGAAGTGCTGAAGCATCTCTACCGGTTGTGGGGATTTCCGGTGCGTCTCGAGTCGCTGAGCGACGGCGAAGCCGTCGAGGTCCGCACCTGCCCGGAACTCGAGCCAGAGCCCGAAGACTGACCGGTCCGCACGTGATCGTTCATCAACCTTGGCAGGTCGATGAACGTTCGTTGCTGGACTTTTCTCGCGAAATGCGGGTAACTACTCGGTCCTCGTTCAAATTGCCCCTGCGCCCGCAGGTAGAAGGGAGACCAATGGAAAACCAGCTGAAATTCTACATCAATGGTGAATGGGTCGATCCGTCCACCAGCGATACCCTGGAGGTGATCAACCCCGCGACCGAACAACCTATCACCAGCATCGCCATGGGCGGACCGGCCGATGTCGACAAAGCGGTTGCCGCTGCGAAGGCGGCCTTCGAGACCTATTCCCAGACCAGCCGGGAAGAGCGCGTCGCATTGCTGGAGAAGATCATCGCCGCCTACACCGAACGTCTTGGTGAAGTGGCCGAGACCATCAGTCAGGAGATGGGCGCGCCGTTGCCGCTGGCCAATGCTGCCCAGGCACCGGCCGGGCTCGGTCATTTCATGACGATCCTGGAAGTTCTGAAGAACTACGAGTTCGAAGAGGACATCGGTGGCTCGCACATCGTCCGCGAACCGGCGGGTGTGTGTGGCTTCATTACGCCGTGGAACTGGCCGATCAATCAGATCGCCTGCAAGGTCGCGCCGGCCCTGGCGGCAGGCTGCACGATGATATTGAAGCCCTCGGAAGTGGCGCCGCTGAACGCGATCCTGTTCGCAGAAGTGATGGACGCGGCGGGTGTTCCACCGGGCGTCTTCAACCTCGTCAATGGCGACGGCCCGACGGTAGGTGCGGCGCTGTCCGCGCATCCAGACGTCGACATGATGTCATTCACCGGCTCTACCCGCGCGGGGATCGAAGTGGCTCGCAATGCCGCCCCCACGGTCAAACGTGTTGCCCAGGAGCTGGGCGGCAAGTCGGCCAACATCATTCTCGACGACGCCGATTTCGATGCGGCTATCTCCCGGGATGTATTCGGCCTGTGCATGAATTCGGGGCAATCCTGTAATGCACCGACGCGCATGCTGGTCCCGAACGCCCGCATGGACGAGGCCGCGGCGATCGCCAAGGCGGCGGCCGAGAACGTCAAGGTGGGCGATCCGACAGCAGAAGGCACCACCATCGGCCCGGTCGTCTCAGCGGTTCAATTCGAGAAGATTCAGAACCTGATCGAAAAAGGCATCGAGGAAGGTGCGAAGCTCGAGACTGGTGGCCCGGGACGTCCGGACGGGTTGAACGTTGGCTACTTCGTGAAGCCCACGGTGTTCTCACACGTCACCAATGACATGACCATCGCCCGGGAAGAGATCTTCGGGCCGGTGCTGTCATTGATTGGTTATGAGGACGACGACGATGCGGTTCGCATCGCCAATGACACGCCGTATGGCCTGTCGGGCTACGTCTCATCGGGTGACCCCGAACGGGCGAAGGCGATCGCGCGCCGCTTGCGCACGGGCAACGTGCACTTGAACGGCGCACCCGTGGACAACAACTCACCCTTCGGCGGTTACAAGCAGTCCGGTAACGGTCGCGAGTGGGGCAAGTACGGCTTCGAGGAGTTCCTCGAAATCAAAGCGATCATGGGCTACAACGTCGCAGGTTGACCCGGGAACGCGATTTCGAAGGGCGCCGCGAGGCGCCCTTTTTCGTTGCGCTGGTAGAATGAGCCCGAACTCCAGCGGGACGAATGCAGTGGACGTCTACCTGGTTGGCGGGGCGGTACGAGACCACCAACTGAATCTGCCGGTCACAGAGCGCGACTACGTGGTCGTGGGGTCGACCCCGCAGGCCATGCTGGACCTGGGCTACCGCCAGGTGGGTCGAGACTTCCCTGTGTTCCTGCACCCGGATACCGGCGACGAGTACGCGCTGGCGAGAACGGAGCGCAAAGTCGGACCCGGGCATACGGGGTTCGAGGTGTACGCGGGAGAGGAGGTGACTCTTGAAGAGGACCTGCAGCGTCGGGACCTCACCATTAATGCCATGGCCGAGGCCGCGGACGGTACGCTGATCGATCCCTGTGGTGGAATGGCAGATATTGCTGCGCGGCGCCTGCGACACGTATCCGAGGCGTTCACCGAGGACCCGTTGCGGGTGTTTCGAGTCGCGCGGTTTGCCGCGCGCTTTGCGCGTGAGGGCTTTGAGGTTGCGCCGGATACCTTGACGTTGATGCAGCGCATGGCTGCCGCCGGTACGCTCGAGGAGTTGGCCGCGGAACGGGTCGTCGGCGAACTCAAAAAGGGGCTCGGGACCGACGCGCCCGGCGTATTCTTCGAGGTGCTGAATCGTTGTGGCGCGTTGAGCTACTGGTTCCCGGATCTCCTGGGGCCGACCTTGAAGGAGTGGCTCGATCTGCTGACACGGGTGGCCGCTGCCTTGCCTGAACCCGCCGAGCGATACGCAACGCTGGGCTGGCTGACGGACCCACGACGCGAACCCTTGCGGTTGCCGAACGAATACCAACGATTGGTTGAGGGGGTGGCGGTGCCGGGCCGCAATCTGCCCGGGTGGCGGGAGGCGCCGCCCGGTTCCGTTCTGGCCTGGATCAAGGGGCTGGATGGGCTGCGCCAACCGGCGCAGTTTGCGCGGGTACTGAACGTGGTCGAGTGCTGTTCCGGAATCGACCTCGACGCGCTGGCAAAGACGGTGGATGTCCTGAAATCGATCGACGTTGCGCCGCTGCGGGCGCGGGGGTTGGAGGGTGCGGAACTGGGCGCAGCGCTCGACGCCGCGCGCCTTGAGCGGATCGTGGCGGCGCAGCAGACCCGGTAATCCCAGTCGATCTAACTGCGCTTGATCTCGATGCTCACGCCTTGCGCCCGCGGCACCGCGCCGGGTTTGTCGATTTTGACGGTGATCGATGCCGGCGCGAACTCGTCGAGCACGGTGGATGCTATCGACTCGGCCAAGGTCTCGATGAGCTGAAAGCTGCTGGTCTCGATCAACTCGGTTACCCGGCGTGCCACCGCGCCGTAATCGAGCGCATCGTCGATCTGGTCGGAGGCGGCCGCGGCTGTGGCGTCCATTTCGAGGCTCAGGTCAATCAGCAAGGGCTGGCGCAACTGACGTTCCCAGGCGTGGACACCAATGACCGCGGAAACCCGCAGACCGGCGATCTGCAGCTTATCCATCGTCCGCTTTTTCGGTCAGCGGGGGTAGTTCGTCCATCGGCCAACGGGCGCGGGTCCGAATCGCCAGAGGGGCGCTCTGGCCGGCCGCGAGACGTTGATAACCGGCAAAGGCGATCATCGCGCCGTTGTCTGTACAGAGCGCCGGGGGCGCGTAGTGCACGGTAGCGTCGAGGCGCTCCTCGAGCGCTTTGCGGAGCTGAACGTTGGCCGAGACACCGCCCGCCACCACGAGGTCATCGACGCTCGTGGCCTCGAGCGCGCGCCGGCACTTGATGGTCAGCGTCTCCACCACGGCCTCTTCGAACGCGTAAGCGATGTCGGCCTTGTCCTGATCGGTCAGCGAATCAATCGAACGCACGGTGTTCAGGGTGTAGGTTTTCAGGCCGCTGAAGCTGAAGTCGAGCCCGGGACGATCCGTCATGGGCCGGGGAAATTTGAAGCGGCCCGGTGTGCCCGATCGGGCCAGTGCGGCCAGCGCCGGGCCGCCGGGATAGCCCAGGCCCAACATCTTCGCCGCCTTGTCAAAGGCCTCGCCTGCCGCATCGTCCACGGACTCGCCGAGAATCTCGTAATGGCCGATGGCAGCGACGCGCACGAGTTGGGTGTGTCCTCCGGAGACGAGCAACGCAACGAACGGCAGAACCGGTCGAGAATTGTCCTGCTCGTCAGTCATCAGGGGTGCGAGCAGGTGCGCCTCCATGTGGTGTACTTCGACCGCCGGAACCCCCAGCCCGTAGGCGAGGGAGCGGCCAATGCTTGCCCCGACCATGAGCGCTCCGATCAGTCCGGGGCCTGCGGTGTAGGCGACGCCATCCAGGTCGTCGATGGCAGCGCCCGCATCGCGCAGTACCTGCCGGATCAGCGGGATGGTTTTACGAATGTGGTCCCGGGATGCCAACTCGGGGACCACGCCGCCGTATTCGGCATGCATCGCCACCTGACTGTCCAGCGCATCGGCAATCAGTCCGCGCTCACTGTCGTACAGCGCGATACCCGTCTCGTCGCAGGACGTTTCGATGCCTAGAACCAACATGCGCGCATGGTACGCGACCCCACGGCTTCGTGCGCCGTCTACTCTTTGCAATGTACCGCCCGAATCAGTAAAATCGCCGGCTTTTCGCATCCTGCGGATGCGTATGGACAATGGAGGTTGGCGCGGAGTGCCCAGCGTAAAGATTAGAGAGAACGAACCCTTCGACGTCGCGTTGCGTCGATTCAAGCGCTCCTGCGAGAAAGCGGGAATTCTTTCCGAAGTACGCCGTCGCGAGTATTACGAGAAGCCGACCTCGGTTCGCAAGCGCAAGGCTGCCGCGGCCGTCAAACGTCACCTGAAAAAGCTGCAGCGCGAATCCCGCCGATTCGAGAAGACCTACTAGCGCACCCCTGCGATGGCCGACCTGCGCGCGCTGATCTCTGA
>SMWF01000123.1 GCA_004357385.1 Gammaproteobacteria bacterium
GTAAGCACCAGCATCGCATATCCCTCTCGTTCGTTTGGGTGTCCGTTCGCAGCCTATTAAACCCAGTTCATCCCAGGGGTTCTGTGACAGTGCCCCGGTCGAAGTTTGACCAAGTAGACAGAAATGCTTGCCTGGCGTCGGCGGCGGCCGCGCTAATGGGCATTGCTGTGATCCAGGTGGCGCCAGATCCTCCCGCGCTGGTAACCTTCAGGCCAACGTGTCGACGGAGCGAAGACAGCCATGGCGGACCCGCGCACCCGCACCGAACACGACAGCATGGGCGAACTCGAGGTGCCGGCAAACGCGTTGTATGCCGCGCAGACCCAACGGGCGGTCGAGAACTTTCCCATTTCTGGATTGACCATGCCGAAACGGTTCGTGGACACGGTGTGTCTGATCAAACAGGCGGCGGCGCGGGTCAACGTGGAATTACAGTTGCTGGACCGCGAGCTTGGCGATGCCATCCAGAGCGCCGCAGAGACCATCCGTGCCGGGGATTTTGCCGGAGAGTTCCCCATCGACGTGTTTCAGACCGGGTCTGGGACCTCGACCAACATGAATGCCAACGAGGTGCTTGCGACCCTGGCCACCCGGGACAGCGGCACCCCCGTCAGTGCCAACGATCACGTCAACATGAGCCAGAGCAGCAACGACGTGATTCCCACGGCAATTCAGCTCTCGGCGGCGATCGGCGTGGCGGATCAGTTGCTTCCTTCACTGGAGCATCTCGCCTCGACCATCGTACGTAAAGGCCAGTCACTCGCCGGCGTCACGAAGACCGGACGAACCCACCTGATGGACGCTATGCCGGTGACCTTCGCCCAGGAACTGGGTGGTTGGGCGGCCCAGATTCGCAGCGGCATCGCGCGCATTCAGGCGGCACTGCCGCGCCTGCATGCATTGCCCCAGGGAGGAACCGCGGTGGGTACCGGGATCAATGCACACCCGGAGTTCGCGGCCCGGATTGCCGCGGTCCTCTCCGAACTGACGGGCCTCGCCCTGGTACCCAACGCCGACTTTTTCGAGAGTCTGGGCGCCCAGGACACGGCCGTGGAATTGTCGGGTCAATTGAAGGGGGTCGCGGTCTCGATGATGAAGATCGCCAACGATCTGCGCTGGATGAACAGCGGGCCGTTGGCGGGAATCGGTGAGATCGCGCTGCCGGCGTTGCAGCCCGGCAGCAGCATCATGCCGGGTAAGGTCAACCCGGTGATCCCCGAGGCGGCGGCCATGGTGGCGGCCCAGGTGATCGGCAATGATGCGACCATCACTGTGGCTGGACAGTCCGGCAATTTTCAGTTGAACGTGATGTTGCCGGTGATCGCCTACAACCTTCTGCAGAGCATCGATCTGCTGGCCAATGTCGCGCGCGTGCTGGCGGACAAGGCGATTGCCGGGTTCGAGGTGCGCGAGGACAACGTCGCCGCACTGCTGTCGCGCAACCCCATATTAGTGACGGCGTTGAATCCCATTATCGGTTATGAGAAAGCTGCTGAGATCGCCAAGCGCGCCTACGCGGAAGGCCGGCCGCTGCTCGATGTGGCCGAGGAGATGACGGACCTGGATCGCAAGGAGCTGGAACGCCTGCTCGATCCGTCCAGGCTCACCAAGGGCGGCATTCAGGCGTAGCGGATCTCAGGACGATCCGTCCTTTACGTTGGGTTCATCGGCCACCGCCGGCTCAGGCAATTCCACGATCGGGTCGGCCGCATGCTCGGATTCGTCCGCAGAGGCGTCGAGCAATTCCTTGGGGAACTGTTTGCGCGGGCTTGCGCCCAGCTCACGGAACTGCTCGACCCGGCGCACCAGGCT
Organism: Gammaproteobacteria bacterium; assembly: GCA_004357385.1. Classification (GTDB taxonomy): domain Bacteria; phylum Pseudomonadota; class Gammaproteobacteria; order Pseudomonadales; family Azotimanducaceae; genus SMWF01. The sequence goes on from SMWF01000123.1 coordinate 1,813, forward strand.
GCCGCGTCCGCTGGTGAGTCGTTTCATGGCGGTCTGGTAGGCGGATTCGGCGCCCCGCAGGGACGTGCCGAGTTTGCTCATCTCCTCCATTACGCCGCGCAGCTTGTCGTACAGGGCGCCGGCCCGCTGGGCGATTTCCTGGGCATTGCGGTTCTGTTTTTCGTAGCGCCAGACGTTGTGGATGATACGCAGGGTCATCATCAGCGTGGTCGGGCTGACGATCACGATGCGCTGGTTGAAGGCCTCGGTGAACAATGCCTGGTCCTCTTCCATCGCCAGGGTGAACGCAGACTCGATGGGTATGAACAGCAACACGAAATCCAGGGAACGCAGGCCCTGCAGCCGGTCGTAGTCCTGCTCGGCCAGGCGTTTGACCTGCGCACGCAGATCCAGCACGTGCTGCTTGATCAGTTGCTCGCGCAGCCCGTCGTCGTCCGTCGCCAGGGCGCCCTCGTAGGCCACCAGCGAGACTTTGGAATCGACCACCACGTCCTTGTCATCCGGCAGGTGGATGATCACGTCCGGGCGCCGTGCCTCGCCTTTGGCATTGCGCAACGAGGCCTGCACCTCGTACTCGTGGTCGCGCCGTAACCCGGATTGTTCCAGCACCCGTTCCAGCACCAGTTCGCCCCAGTTGCCTTGAAGTTTCTTGTCGCCCTTCAGTGCCCTGGTGAGGTTCTCGGCTTCCTGGTTGATCTTTTCGCTGGCGCGCTGCAGGTTGCGCACCTCGGTAAGCAGTGACGCGCGATCTTTAGACTCGGTGTGGTAGACCTGCTCCACCCGGGCTTTGAACTCGGTAATTTGCTCGCGAAACGGTGACAGCACGCCTTCGAGTTGCGACTGGTTGCGCTTCGCGAAGGATTCGCCTTGCTCCTCGAATATTTTGTTGGCGAGCAGCTTGAATTCCTGCTTCAACGCCGTGCCCGTTTCGGCGAACAGGGCTTCCTTCTCCTCGAACGCACGGCGCGTCTCTTCGAGGCGGGTCCGTAACTCCGTTTCCCGGCTGGTGACGCCGGTCAGTTCGCTGCGCGCAATCGCCAGTTCCGCCTGCACCGCGGTCAGCCGCTCGCGAAACTGTTCCGCTTCGGAGGCCGCGCGGGCGTGTTCGGCGGTCAGTTCCCGGGCGCGGTCTTCCAGCTCCGCATAGCGAAGGTTCGCGGTTTTCAGGGAAGTCTCGGATCGAACCAGTTCCCGGTCGCGGACGTCCAGGCGTTCTTCGAGCAACACGCGCTCGATGCCGTCTTTCTCGGCCTGACGGGTCATGCCTTCGGAAAAGGCGCTGCGGGCCCGGCGTCTGCTCAGCCACAGCGCCAGGAGCATTCCGGCGACGGTGCTGCCGAGTCCGATGCTGACCAGCAGCCAGGGAGCGCTCAGCAACGTATCAGGCACCGGGGTTGCGGAAGTTCGGCGTCCGCTTTTCGAGAAACGCAGCGACCGCTTCTTTGTGCTCGGGCGTCTCGTAGGCCTCGTTCAGCCGTTCGAGTTCGCGCCGTTGGACGGCGTTGAGATCGGTCTCCGAGCCGTTCTGGGTCAGCAGTTCCTTGACCCAGCGCAGTTGCCGGGACGGATTCGCGCCCATCTCGCGGCCCAGCGCCAGCGCCTCGTCGATGAGTTCCTCGGGTTGCACCAGATGATCGACCAGACCCATCTCGTGTGCTTGGGCCGCGCTGTACAAGCGTCCGGTGAGGCACATCTCGCTGGCGCGGCCGAAGCCCATCCGCTGGACCAGAAAGTGGGAGCTGGCCAGTTCGGGAACGAGTCCCATCTTGATGAAGCCCATGGAAAAGCGTGCGTTTTCGGAGGCGAAAATGACGTCGAACGGCAGAATCATCGTAGCGCCCACGCCGATACTGGCGCCGTTGACCGCGGCGATCAGCGGCTTGGCGCCGCGCACCAGCTCGATCCAGTCGCGGCGGTTGCGCCGGTCGGTGTCGGTGGCCTCGCCTTCGAGGCGGCTGTTGAAGGCGTCCTGAATATCCGCGCCCGCACAGAATCCCCGCCCCGCCCCGGTCAGCACCATCGCGCCCACCTGCGGGTCGTTATTGCACTGTTCGATGATGTGGGTGAGCTCGTCGCTCATCCGGTAGGTCCACGCATTCATACGCTCGGGCCGGTTCAGTGTGATCAGGCCCACGCCATCGCGGATCTCGAATTGTATCTGCTCTAAGTTCATTAATTTATTTAATTACAATGAGTTGTTATGAATAGTTAAAGTCGTTTCAATATCCGGTCGATTCCAGACCCGCGCCTGTGGACTCGCGGATTTCACGAAGATCCTTGAACGCGCTGCGCGACATCCAGCCGCTGTCCGCGCCGAGGGTGACGAACTGGAAGCCCTGCTCCACATAGCGCTGGGTGTACTTCATGGCCGAGGTGTGGATGCCCACGGCGACATTGTGCGCCCGGCAGGTCTCGAATATTCGATCCACTGCCGCGATGTGGGCGGGATCATCGAAGGCACCCGTGGGCGGCAGGCCCAAGGCCAACGCCAGATCGGACGGACCGATGTAGACCCCGTCGAGCCCCGGCGTGCTGATGATTTCCTCCAGATTGTCGAGCGCCTCGCGGGTCTCGATCATGGCGATGCAGGCGATCTCTTGATTGGCCTCGTCGGCATAACCGGCACCGCCGTACTGGGCCGCGCGGATGGGGCCGAAGGAGCGTAGTCCGTCGGGTGGATAGCGGCACGCCTGGATGGCCTGCTCGGCTTCGGCGCGGTTGTTGACCATGGGCACGATCACGCCGTAAGCGCCGGCATCGAGGGCCTTCATGATCTCGTAGGGTTCGTTCCACGGGACCCGCACCAGCGGAATGGAACTTCCGGTGGAGATCGCAGGCAGCATGTAGGTCAGGTCCTGGTAGTCGATGAGGCCGTGCTGCATGTCGATGCACAGCCAGTCGAATCCGAGCGCGCCCAGCGTCTCAGCCGAATGGGCATTGGCCAATTGCAGCCAACCCCCGATGGTCGTTTTGCCTTCGCGCCAGGCGCGTAGCGCCGTATTCTCCCGCATCGTCCGCTCCATGTTTTTGTGAGCTTACCCTGCTACGGCGGGCCGCGGGAGTCAACGCGGACCCGGGCTGACAGGCGCGCGATGGCGTGTCAGAATTTCCAACCTCCAGATCCCTTATATTCCCGGAGTCATTGCCGGAGTCATTTCCAGGAGACATTCCCGGAGAGCCATGGATATCCGCGACATCAAAGCGGCGGCGGTGGAGGTTACCGCGCCCGGCCAGCCCTACGAGATGACCGAAGTACCCGTGAACGGAGTTGCGGCGAGGGTGTTCAAACAGGCGCCGGAGAATCTTCGTGCGCTGTACGAATCGAGCCTGGTTCATGGGGAGAAGGACTTCTTCGTCTATCTGGATGAACGTTATACGTTTGCGGCGATGTGGGACATGGCGGCACGGGTCGCCGCCGCATTGGACGCCCGCGGGTGCGCTGCTGGCGATCGGATTGGCATTGCCGCTCGCAATTATCCGGAATGGTTGTTTGCCTACATGGGCATCACATCGGCTGGGTGTGTTGCCGTCGCCCTGAATGCCTGGTGGAGCGCCGAGGAACTGGCCTATGGCATCACCGACAGCGGGGCGGCCCTCGTGTTCGTGGACGGCGAACGACTCGAGCGCTTGCTGCCCCTGCAGACGGAACTCGGCATCGACCTGGTGACCCTGCGCGCCAGGTTGCCGGACATTCCCGGCGTCGTATCCTGGCAGGACTTCCTGGCTGCTCCACCCACGCAGATGACGCAGGCGACACCGATGACCCAGGTGCCGATCGCCGCCGATGAGCTTGCCACGATCCTCTACACGTCGGGTTCAACGGCGCGCCCCAAGGGCGCGCAGCTCACCCATCGAGGCATCATTCATGCGGTGTTGGGTTGGGAGTGTGGCGCCGCGATCGCCGCGCACCTCAATCCCGAGCTGCTCGACCCGGACCCGGAGTTTGCGCCGGCGATGATCCTCACGGTGCCGATGTTTCATGTGGCCGGTTTGAACGTGCAGTTCATGTCCTCGTTTCGCAGTGGGCGCAAGTTGGTGGGCATGTACAAGTGGGACCCCGAGCGGGCGCTGAAGATCATTCAGGACGAACGCATCACCCAGTTCAACGGGGTGCCGACCATGTCCTGGGAGCTGATCCAGTCGCCGAACTTCGACAGTTACGACCTGCGCAGCTTGCAAGGTGCCGGCGGTGGTGGCGCTGCCATGGCGCCGGAGCACGCTCGCCAGATCGATGCGCGTCTGCCGGCGGGCGTGGCCGGGACCGGCTGGGGGATGACCGAGACCAACGGGCTGGGCACGGCCGTCTCCGGCCCGGATTTCCTCGAACGGCCGCGCAGTTGCGGCCGGCCGATTCCACCGGTGGTGGACATCAAGGTGGTGGACGAAGATGGCCACGAGGTCGCGCGCGGCGAGTCCGGCGAGCTGTGGATCCGGGGTGCGATGAACTTCACGGGCTACTGGAACGAACCGGAGGCGACCGCTGAAACCCTGACTGAGGGTTGGGTGCGCACCGGCGACATTGGTCACATGGATGAACAGGACTTCGTGTTCATCACCGATCGGGCCAAGGACATCGTCATTCGCGGCGGTGAGAACGTCGGCTGTCAGGAAGTCGAGGCGGCCATCTACGAACATCCCGCGGTATCCGAGTGTGCGGTGTTCGGGGTGCCGGATGAACGCCTGGGCGAAACATTGGCCGCGGTCGTCATGCACAAACCGGGGCGACCCGTCGCCAGTGAGGAGATTCGAGCCCATGTGGCCGAACATCTGGCCCGTTTCAAAGTGCCTGAGCATGTCTGGATTCGAGCCGAGCAGTTGCCGCGCATCGCGTCCGGAAAAATCTTCAAGCGCGGCCTGCGCGATGAAGCCATTGCAGCACTCAGCCGCGCCAACGGAACCCCTCTCGAGTAATCGAACCGATGGGTAAACACAAAGTCGTCGTCCAACTGCCGCGGATCGCCAAAGCGGAAAGCGTGGCGAAACGCTACGTGCTGGAACTCGAAGCGCTTGCGCCGCTGGCCGAACTCGTGGAGGTGCAGGCCGACACCGCCGCGGAGTTCATCGACGGGGCGCGCGACGCGGACGCCTTGATCATTTCCTGGGGCATCCGCATCGATCGCCAGATCATCAACGCGCTGGAACGCTGCATCGTCATCGGGGTGGGCAGCGTGGGGGTCGACATGGTGGATGTCGATGCGGCCACGGACGCGGGTATCGTGGTGACCAACGTGCCGGACGTGTTCACCGAGGAAGTCGCGGACCACGCCTTGATGTTGTTGCTGGCAGCGGTGCGCAGAACCAAGGAGATGGACCAGATCTCGGCGGCGGACCGCTGGTTCGAGGGCCGGCCGATCTTGAGCAAAGTACCGCGCCTGATGGGCCAGACTCTCGGGCTGATCGCCTTCGGCAACGTCGCCCGATGCGTGGCGCGGCGGGCGCTGGCATTCGGCCTGCGGGTGATCGCGCACGACCCGTACATCAGCGAGCTGACGATTTCGGCGGAAGGCGTGGAGCCCGTGTCATTCGCAGAGTTGCTGGAGCGTTCGGACTACATCTCGATGCACGCGCCGTTGAATGACGAGACACGGCACATGCTCGGCGGGCCGGAATTCGCCGCCATGAAGAACGAGGTGGTCGTGATCAACACCGGGCGCGGCCCCACCATCGACGAGGCGGCGCTGATTGCCGCGCTGACGAATGGGGAGATTGCCGCGGCGGGTCTGGATGTGCTGGAAACCGAACCCCCCGCCACCGATAACCCATTGCTCGGTATGGCCAATGTGATCATCACCCCTCACGTGGCGTCGGCCACGACTCGCATGCGCCCGGAAACCCGGCGTCGAGTCGGCCGCGAGGTGGCCTTGGTGTTGCGTGGCCGTTGGCCGATGAGTTGCGTCAACCCGACCGTGTTGCCGCGCACCGAACTGGAACGCTGGCAGCCCTACCCGATGACCCGCGGGCCGAATCGCTGAGGCTCGTCAGGCGGTTTCGCGTTTCACCGAACCACCCTCCCCGCGCAAACACAGGACGATGCAGGTGATCGCCATGACGACCACCACGATGCTGCCTGGTCCACCCGGCGCGGTATCGATCGTGACAATTGGTTTCATCGCGCCGACCGCCAGGCGGCCCGCGTACTCGATGAGAATCAGCACGTACATCAGCGGAATCATGGCGCGGTAACGAAACAAAACCAGCGCATAGAGCCCACCCATCAGGAGCTGGGATAAACCCCACTGCGCGAATACCGCGACGACCGCGGCCGCCCCCGCCTCAGTAAAGCCGTCTAGGGGTATCGTGGCGATCGATTGTGCCCCGCCGTCGCTGCGGAATACGTGGATGAGACTGCGCACAATCGTTATCAGCGTGATGGGATAGAACATCCAGAGCGCAACTCTGTGGCCGCGGAAGCGATTGTCGATCGTTTTGGGGAGGAGTCGTTCAAGCATGCGGGTGTCCTGGCGTGAAGTGGTGCCCAGGGAGGGAGTCGAACCCTCACGCCACGAGGACACAGGAATCTAAATCCTGCTTGTCTACCAGTTCCAACACCTGGGCGGCCGTGCAGCGCGGCGATTATACGCAAATCCCCTTTTCGCGGGAGATCCGGAGTCGACCGACCGTTGGCACCCCGGGACCGGTGACGTGCCCATTCACCACGTATTGTTTCCCCATGAACCGATGGGAGAGACGTTCCATGTTGCAGCAGATGATTAGCGCAACCGCGAGTTCCGAGTGGCTGCGCGTCGCGTTCGTCCTGATGGTCGTGGCGGCGGCGTTGGAGTGGGCGCCGGTGAGCTGAGCCGGGCGCTCGATCGAAGCAATCAGATCAAGCCGTTCGCATAGAGCCGCTTCACTCGGCGCCCGGCGAGGGTCTCGTATTCGTGAGGTTCCTGATCCTGGGCCACGTCGACGGGATCCAAACGGACCGTGCGGTTTTCCTCGTTGAAGATCTTGATCGTCATGATGGTCCGCTCGGTCACCAGATCCGCGACAACGTGGTACTCGTAGGTGCGGAAGTTCTCGTCGGCCACCTCGAAGTCGGAAACCCGGGTCCAATCCCGGATGATTTCGCGTTGCGCGTGCATGGTCTGCCCCACAGCGAAGTTGTAAACGATTTGATTATCTGCACCTGCTGCCCGGGTCGTCTGCGAGGCCGTTCACGTTCCGTTCACTTCGATCCTGCTACAAATGCGCACGTGGGTGGCTCTTAGGCTGCTCCTAGTTGAAAGACCCGCGTGAAAACAAGGACATCGCAATGAAACTGCAGGACAGGCTGGAAGAACTCGCCACCACGGCGTTCGAACGCAAGGTGATCCGGTTGTGGCTTCGAGAAGGCAAGGCGCGTTCGAGCTTCGTTCGTGCCCTGGGCGCGTCTACGTGCGCCTCCAATAAGGACACTTCTTTGAACCCGGGTCTCAAAGACACGCTTCCCGAGCGCGTCTGATCCCCGCAAACGCAACGGCGTCGTCAGGCCGCGCCGATTGCGCTACGCTCCGAGGTTCTCTGCAGTAGACCCCCCGGAGCATCGATGGCCTGGACCCGCAACCGGCCCATAGGACTGACTTATCTCGACGCCAGCCAAGCCGCGCCCGGCTACACGCTGTTCAGCTCAGTTCGCGGACATCACGCAACGCTGCTGGATCTCGACGGTCAGGTCGTCCACCAGTGGCATCACCCGGAAGGTATTCAACACCTGCACGTGCTCGAGAGCGGACGTTTGCTGATCCAGGGCCTGCCACCCGAGGACGCCGGCGGCGCCGAAAAGATCGGCGGTTCTGCCGGCGTGCTGGCTGAGCTGGACTGGGAGAGCAACGTCCTCTGGGAGCATCGCGACGTGATGATGCACCACGATTACGTACGCCTGGCCAACGGCAACACCCTCTATCTCGCCTGGGACAAATTGCCCCAGGAACTGCATGGACGGGTCCGGGGTGGCCACAGCCACGACGACGATCCAGAGCAGATGTGGGCCGACATCGTCCGCGAGGTATCTGTCGACGGTGAAATCGTGTCCGAGTGGCGTTCCTGGGAGCACCTGGATTTCGCAGACCACGTGATCTGCCCGCTGGAAAGCCACAAGGAGTGGACCCACGCCAACAGCCTGGCGCTGATGCCCAACGACGACTGGCTGATCAGTTTCCGATTGACCAGCGTGGTCGGGATCATCGATGCGCACACGGGCGAGGTCACCTGGCAATGGGGACGCGGGGAGTTGTCGCATCAACACAACGCCCAGGTGCTGGCCAACGGCAACATTCTGATCTTCGACAATGGGTGTCACCGCCCGCGCGGTCCGACGTACTCCCGGATCGTAGAGATCAACCCGGAATCAAACGAGATCGTCTGGTCCTACCACGCGGAACCGCTGGTTGCGTTCTACAGTTTCATGGTCAGCGGCGCGCAACGTCTGGGAAACGGCAATACGTTGATCACCGAAGGCGCCACCGGACGGCTGTTCGAGGTGTCGCCTGATCACGAGATCGTCTGGGAGTACATCAGCCCATGGACCGTGCCGAGCACCTTCGGTCCGACCCCGGCTGTGTTTCGATGCTACCGCTACCCGGCGGACCATGCGCTGCTAGCCGGTCGGGTTCTGGATCCAGGCCGGCACGGTGAACTGAATGGCCGGATTGCGAACGGCGAAATTCTGCGCGAGCCCGAATACCACCCCGAAACGCAGAACGCGCCGGCGGCCTAGCGGCTTCGGCCGCGCCGCATGGTGTGTTGCGTACGGACGTAGTATCCCAGCGCCTTTTCGGCGTCGAAGGCATTGGCGTAGGGCCCCTGATCGACACCTTCGCGGGTCGCAAAGTAGTACTCCCCGTCGCTGAGGAACACCCGTTCCGCGCGGAAGTAGTGCTTCGGAGCAATGTCGGTGGAGCGCTGCATTGTCACTGGCCGGTGCCTATCGGATCGGACAAAGACGCAGTCTGGCACAACCGTTGCGATCCGATATGGTGATTAGTGCGGCAGGATGTTCATGTTTTGTAGTCTTCTCAGCCAGTTGAGAATGACATCCTCGCTGTCGAGGCATTCGTCGAAGCCCGCCTGGCGTAGCTTGATCGTGCTCAACAGCGTGCTCGGTGGGGGTGCCTTCCCGGCGGTATTCCAGATCACGTCGGCATAGATAGGCGAGTCGCCGAGCAGCGCGTGCAGATCTGCCACCGCCAGGTGGTTTGCCTCCGCCAGTTCGCGCCACCGATCCGCGTGCCCCGCGAGATAACCCGCCACCGATCGCGGCGCGGGCTCTCCTGGGGGTATGCCGAAGTGGCGGGCCACCGCCGGCCACAGGTTTTCCCACACCAATACGTCGCCGTTGCTCACGTTGAAGGTCTGGTTGGCCGCGGCGTCGGCGCCGGTCGCCCACAGCATCGCCCGGGCCAGCAGGTCGGCATCCACGGCATCCATCGGCACGCCGGGACCGCCCGGCCAACCGGGTGTTTCGCCGGTTGCCTTGGCAAGACTGGCGTACGCGCCGATGACCGGAATCAGATTCATGGGCGCAGCCACGGCATGACCCAGAATGACCGGAGGCCGCCAGATTGTGTACGTCCATGCCGCGCCTGCCCGTTGGGCTTTCAGCCAATCTTCCTGCAGCCAGTAGAAGTTATCGTGTTCGACGCGAGGTTCGCGCTCCTTGCCCGGCACGCGCATCGGCCGGACGTGCGCGCCATAGGCCTTGGTGCCCTGCAGCACACTGATGTGGCACAGCTCTCGGGCGGCTTCCTGGAGCGGTTCCAGAAAATTGCGCAGCATGGTGAGATTGGTCTGCATCTGGTCGTGCTCGCGCCATCCGGGAATCAGTCCGGGTTTTTCATAGAGGGCGGTGTAGACCACATGGGTGGTTTCCGGGAAGGCGCAGACGATTCGCGCGCAGGCGTCAGCGTCGGTTAGATCCACAGCGACGTGTTCGCCTGACTCGGTGTCGGGGGTGCGACGCGACAGTCCGATGGCGCGCCATCCCGGCGCAGCCGCAAAGGTCTCCAGGGCGGCGCGTCCCACCACCCCGCTGGCGCCCGCAATCAACACCGTGTTCACTCGGTTACCCCTTCAACATCGCTTCAAGTGTAAGCAATACTGACGGTTTTTCGCGGCTTGGCCGTGAACCTGTAAAGTCATGTGTACAATCGATCGAGGTAATCCACGTAACACATTAATAGTTATATAAATATTCGTTTCAGGCGTGAACCTTGCATCGATAACCAGACCAGAGGCGATGATGCAAAGCTATGCAAGCAATTGAGAACAGTGGGTTGGTCGAGGAAGCCGGCTCGTTGATGGGACATAGGTTTACCGTGGCGAGTTCCCGCTACGAAATCGACGAGTTGTGGGAGCATCAGGGCGAGCTGTGGTTCCGCGCCGCCAGCGATTTCGATCAGCTGTCGATGACCGTCCGCGAGGCGCTCGACTACGGGCTGCTGAGCGAGCGGGTCGTTCCGGCGCGGTTGCGTCGTCGCCCACCGGATATCGTGCTGACCAACCGCGGGCGCCGCGAGCGCTGAACCCAGCCGGCCTCGGCCCCGCTGCGTGACATTTTTCGCGATGGGCCATATCGTGGCGCATCGGACGATCTACGGGATGTTCCATGCGAAACACAGGGTGCCTGATCTTCGCGCTTACGGTACTCACCGGCTGTGCGGGTGGCGAGGTGTACGAGGAGCGCGTCACCTACGACCACGGCGTTGTCCGTGAATGCGGCGAAGGCGCCGGGTTGTCGCCGTGTCGCGACGCCTCAGGTGAGACCTATGCCGAGGAGATGGACCCCAACTACATCGGCCTCGAGTCGAACGAGGATCTGGCGAAGTCTTCAGCGAAGATTCGCAACGAGTCGCCCGAAGAGTTGGAGAAGACGATCGAAGGACTCGAGAATCACGATTAGCGCGCCGAAACCCTAACCCCACAGCAATACCTTGAAGCCCCGCACTGCGGAGCCCTTTTTTAGACGCCGGACTACTGCTTGTTCAATACGCCGCAATAGGCACTCATCTGTTCTGGCGTCTGGTTGGCGAAGCAGAACTCGAACCGCGTGGGGGTCATGCACAAGATGTTGCCGCGGCCACCATTCGCGGTAACAAACACGCCCTCGGCAGTATCAAGTCGCAACGCTGACCAAGGCATCGGGTGGCGCGAGCTTAAGGCGCTCAACCGCGCAATGGCCGCGCAGCGCGAGGTCCTCTGCAGTCTCAGTGGCGCCTGTTAGCAATTCGATGTCGATGTTCAATCGCGTTCGGTGCGACATCTGTCAATGCCGTGGGAGCTTACTGGCTTTATGCCCGGTACTCTCTCTTGCAAATCGAAGGGGTTAGGCGCAGCTTGCGGTTGAGACCAGTCGTGGGGCGGGGTTTATGCAGCAACTTGCAGTCTGGGTTCTGTGCTTGTCGGTCAGCGACCCAGGTCGGCTGTCGTCATCTACCGCCTTGCGTCCACCTGCGCTGTTGAATCGCTTGGATTCCAGAAACGCCCGTTTTGTTTTGCAGGGCTGTGACGGGGAAAACGCGGGATGAAACAGCCAACCCTATGCATCTGTCTTCTGTTAAGCACCATTGCCCTGGCGTCGTCCTCGGCAGAGCCGCGGCAGGACACCACAAGGAAAGCGGACACCGAACAGGCACCCTCGGCGGCGGACCAAGAAGCATTCGCCACAGCACACTTGATCGTCGTTGAGGGTGATGTCAACAGTCGACTTGCCGGGCGGGTGCGCAGGGGACTGGAGAACGCCGCAGCGGGCGCCGCACAGGTGGTTATTGTCGAGATCGACACCTTTGGCGGTAGGCTCGATGCCGCCGTCGAAATACGAGATGCGCTTTTGAATGTGGACTTGCGCACTATCGCGTTCATCAACAAGCGCGCGATCTCCGCTGGTGCACTGATCGCGCTGGCAGCGGATGAAATCGTCATGACACCCGGCGCAACGATCGGGGCAGCCACCCCGGTGCGATTCACGTCCGAGGGCCCAATACCGTTAGGTGAAAAGACGATCAGCTATTTCCGAAAAGAAATGAAGGCCACGGCCGAGAGCCGAAATCATCCCACCGCACTAGCGGAAGCCATGGTAGATCCAGACGTGGTCATCCCCGGCGTGATAGAGAAAGGCAAGCTGCTCACGCTAACCACGCAGGAGGCGTTGGCCCTCAAGCTGGCGGCCGCCCAGAGTAACGATCTGGAACAGCTTCTGCGGACGTACGGGCTTGAACTGATCACGAAGGATCGAGCCGCTCAACGTTGGGATGTGGGAAGCTGGTTCAAGCAGTTTCGCAGATGGCAAGTTTGGCTCATTCTGGGCCTCGTCTTGGCGGCGGCAGAGATCTTGGTTTCGGGATTCTTTCTCCTCTGGTTCGCAGTGGGGGCGCTCCTGGCTTCTTTGTTGGCCTGGCTGCAGGTGCCATCGGCGGTTCAGATCGGCGCCTTCCTCGTTAGTTCGTTCCTGCTGCTCGTATTCTCACGCACGGTGTTGCACAGTGTTCTGTTCCGAGGCCAGGCAAACGTCGCCACAAACGTTGACGCCTTGGAAGGCCGTAACGGGATCGTAGTAAAGAGCATCGAGGGGGGCTTCAAGCCAGGAACAGTGAAAGTAGGGGGTGAGGTGTGGTCGGCAGTCTGTTCGGACGACATTGAGATCACCAAGGGGTCCAGAATTGAAGTCGTTGAGATTGTTGGGAACAAAGTAAAAGTTAAACCAC
>SMWF01000124.1 GCA_004357385.1 Gammaproteobacteria bacterium
CGCCGTTTTCGGGATAGATGCCCAGCAGTCGCGAGATGATTGGCGTCGTGTTGAACACGGCGTACCAGATCAGGCCGCCCATGAGTAAGTTCTTCTTTTCGCTGATGACCTTACTGAGGGGCACGGCCAGCATTGCGCCGACGAACCCTCCGAGCACCGTCATCGGAAACATGATGCTGAGCTGATTGGGCGTGAACTCGAAGAACAGCGTGCCGAGGTAGATCGACAGGGTCGTCACCATGCCCATGGTCATGCCGAACAGAATCGCGGTCGCGACGATCGAGCGAAACGCGCGCAGCGCGAACGCCTGACTCGCCTCCCGGACCACCTGCCGGATGCTGAACCGCCCTGTGACGTGGCTGGCTTTGGGCATTCTGGCGATCTGATCGTGAGTTCCGAGCGCGGATATCCAGATTCCGACCACCAGCACCACCGCAAACGTCGCGGCGAACAACGGATAGGCGTCGGGATTGAGCTGGCCGTTGGGATACAGATCCGTGGCCCGGAAAAAGCCTCGCATGCCGATGATCATCACCAGCAGCGTGCCGATTGAACCGAACAGCGAACGAATTGCGGACAACAGCGTGCGCTCGTCGTAGTTCGTCGACAACTCAGCCGTCATGGCCGTGTGTGGAATGGAATACAGGGTCAGCGTGGTTCGAGTCAGCACCGCAAAAGAGGCCAGCCAGATGAACGTTCCGGTTTCACTCAAATCCGCGGGTGGCGTGAACAGCAGGTAGAAACACACCGCGAAAGGCAATGCGGCGCCGTACATGAAGGGATGGCGGCGACCCCAACGGCCCGTGGTGCGATCAGACCAGGACCCCACGATCGGGTCGGTGATGGCATCAACGATCAACGCGATGACGATGGCGATGCTGGTGAGCGTGCCGGACAGCCCCAGCACCTGGTTGTAGAAATACAGCAGGAAGATCCCGAAAGCGGTGCTCTGTACACCTTCGGGCACTTGCCCGAAGGCGAATGCAAGACGGACGCGCCAGCCCACGTGCGCTGCCGGTTGCCGCGCGGCGCCTCTGGAATGGACAGTGGGGGTCGCTGGCTGGAGGGCATCGTTCATGAACCGACCATGACAGACAATCACAGCCGCAGAAAGGCTGGACTGAATCGCGGCGAAGTGGTTAGCGTAGCGGTTCACCCGGGAGGAGCGCATCGTGGACATCTATCTGCATCACTATCCGGCCTCGCTGTTCTCGGAGAAGATCCGAGTGCTGTTGGGCTACCTCGGATTGCCGTGGCACTCGGTGGTTACCTCCAGCATCATGCCGCGGCCTCTGCTGATGCCGCTGACCGGCGGGTACCGGAAGACACCGAATCTGCAGATCGGCGCGAATGTGTACAGCGATACCGCTGTCATCGCCCGGGGCCTGGCCCGGCATGCGGGCGATTCGTCGCTGTTCAGCGCGGGATTCAATGGCGATCGGATTGCGGAATGGGCAGATACCCAACTGTTCCGGGTGACGGTGACGCTGAATTTTCGACCCGAGGCGCTGGGCGATATGATGAGCCAGCTCTCGGCGGCTGAGGTCAACGCGTTCATGGCAGACCGCGCCGAACTCTCGGAAGGCGCAAGCATTACGACCTTCACGCCGGACGCGGCGCTCGGTTACCTTGCGCACTACGCGACAGCGCTGGACGCCAGTCTGACGAAGGACTTCCTGCTTGGCGCGACGCCGACGGTTGCCGACTTTTCCCTCTACCACTGCTTGTGGTTTGTCGCTGCCAATCCGGTGAACGCACCGCTGCTTGAGCCCTATCCTCGGATTCGCGCCTGGATGGAGCGAATCGCGGCTTTCGGACACGGCGAGGTCTCAGAGGCGGACGGCGAACAGGCACTGGCACATGCCCGCGACAGCGAACCGCTGGACCCCGCGCTGAACTCGACGCTGCCCGAGGGCATCGCGATCGATGACGCGGTGACGGTGACCCCGGTCGACTACGGCAAGATTCCGGTTAGTGGCCAGCTGGTGGCCTGGTCGCCCAACGAGATCGTTGTGTCGCGAGAGACGAAGCAGACCGGGCGTTTGATGAATCACTTCCCGAGTGCTGGATTCGAGGTCGCTCGGTCTCCTTGACGAGAGGGCTGAAGGCTCAAAACACTCCCGTATCCAAACCGGCAGCGAGGGTCATGCCAAGTTCCTGACACCGTGCCAGATCGGCTGCATCGATTCCGTCGCGGGTGATCAGCGGTTCCTGCACCTGACTGAACGGATAGCCGTTGCCGATGCGCTGAATTGCGCGAACGGCGCCGCTGCCGTCGTTGCCCGCGCTGATGAAGATCGCGTACGGCAGCGCCGCGATTCTGCCTTCGACTTCGTAGAAGGTCCGGTCGAAAAAGTCCTTCATGGCACCGGACATGTAGCCGAAGTTCTCCGGCGTTCCCAGGAGTAGCGCGTCGGCCCACAGCAGATCCCCGGGACCGGCATCGCGCGCCCGCAGCAGGCGCACGTCGACGGCGTCGATCAAATCATCCGTGGCCCCCGCGTAAGCGGCCTGGGCAAGCGCTTCGGTATTGCCGGTCTTGCTGTGATAGACAATCAGCAGGTGTTTCGGCATCTCTTGCTGTCGGATCGGCTGGAGGGGTTCATCGAACGCCGAGTATACTTGCTCGGCCGCGTCGCAGAAGAAACACCATGACTGTAACGTCCGCCGACATCAGCGCTGCGCGGGAGCGAATCAGCGATCAGATCGTGCGAACGCCGTTTCAGCGTTCAGCGACGCTGTCAGCCATGACCGGGGCGGAGATCTTTCTCAAGTTCGAAAATCAGCAATTCACCGCGTCTTTCAAGGAGCGTGGCGCGCTCAACCGGCTGCTGCAACTCAGTGATGCGCAGGCCAGCAGTGGCGTCATTGCCATGTCTGCGGGCAACCATGCTCAGGCCGTGGCCTACCATGGGCGCCGCCTTGGCATTCCGACATGCATCGTCATGCCGCGCACGACGCCCAATGCCAAAGTGGAACAGACGCGGGTGTTCGATGCCGAAATCGTTCTGCACGGCGAACAGTTCGACGAAACCCTGGCATTCACCCTCGACCAGGCAGCGAAGCGGGGCATGACCCTGGTGCACCCGTACGAGGACCCGGCGGTGATCGCCGGCCAGGGCACGCTGGGATTGGAGATGATGGAGCAGATCGACGACCTCGACGTGCTGGTCATTCCGGTCGGAGGAGGCGGGTTGATTTCGGGCGTGGCGCTGGCCGCGAAATCCATCCGACCGATTGAGATCGTCGGCGTGCAGAGCGAACGTTTTCCTTCTGCGCACAATGTGTTCAAAGGTCTTGCGGATGTCGTTCCGGGCGGCGGAACCGTCGCCGAGGGGATTGCAGTCAAATCACCGGGCGAGTTGACCATGACGTTTCTGAAGACCCACGTGGATGACATGCTGCTGGTGAGCGAAGTGCAGATCGAGAAGGCGCTGTTCAGCCTGCTGGAGATCGAGAAGACCGTTACCGAAGGAGCGGGTGCCGCCGGACTTGCCGCGGTCATGCAGCATGCTGAGCGGTTTCAGGGCCGGCGCGTCGGGGTCGTACTCAGCGGTGGCAACATCGATATGATGATTCTGTCGTCGATCCTGCAACGTGGCATGGTACGCAGCCATCGGCTGTTGCGACTTCGCGTCGAATTGTCGGATGTCCCCGGTGCGCTTGCCGACATCACCCGGTTGTTGGGGGAATTGGATAGCAACATCATCGATATTTCTCACCAACGCGCGTTCGGCGGGTCGTCAGTGCGTGCGGCGGTGGTCGAACTGGTGTTGCAGATGCGCGGCGAAGAGCAGGCCGAACACGTCGTTCGAGCGCTGAAGGAGCACGGCTTCGATGCAGAACTCGCGGACTAGGAAGGCACGGTGACGGAATCGAGTTTGCCAGAGCCGCGTTATCACCACGGCGATCTGCGGGCCGCGCTGATGGCTGCGGCGATCGAGGGGATCGCCGCGCATGGCGTGGAGAAACTCAGTCTCCGGGCGCTCGCTCGTGAAGTAGGTGTTTCACCGGCGGCACCCTATCGTCACTTCGAGTCGAAGAACGCGTTGCTTGGCGCCATCGCGCTACAAGGCGTAAACGAGCTGCGACACGTGCTCGAGAAAGCCGACGGGGAAGGCTCGGCGTACAAGTCCCTGTTGGCTGCTGGCTTGGGGTATATAGAGTACGCGCTGACGCATCCGGTCGAATTCCAGCTGATCTTCGGCAACGTGGTGGGTGAGTTCGCCCAGTACGAGGGTCTGCGAGAAGCCGCCGATGAAACCTACGAAGTCCTGCTCGATCTGCTGGCCGACGATGCCCGGCGGATGAACCGTCCGGTACACGAAATCGGCGCGGTCATCTGGACCGCATACCACGGCCTTGCCGGGCTGCTGATCAGCTCTGCCGCCAACCCCCTTGCCGGCGAGCTACTGCCCAGGGATCAAGCCCTGGCCTGGCTGCGCGATTCGCCGCGCGCGGCGCTGGCGCTGATGCTCCGCGGTGTGCTCAGCGGCTAACCCCGGATCTTTCCAACCACCTCGGCCAGGTTATCCAACAGCGGCAGGATCTTGTCTGCGGGGTCCGACGGCAAGCTGACGATCAGGTCGTCGAAGCCCTGGTCGATGCGGCCCTTCAGCTGGTCCTCTTCGATTGGCGCGCCGAATAACGCCAGGGTAAGGTCCTCTATTTTGCGGTCCTTGGCTTCCAGCGCTTCGGTGACGGCGTCCAACATACCGGAACCCATGCCGCCGATCGGCATCCAACCGTCGCCGTACTCCGCGACGCGTTCGGGTGTCCATCGAGTGTTGGCGCCGACCCAGATCGGCGGACCACCTGCCTGTACCGGCTTTGGCCACGACCAGATCGGATCGAAATCGACGAATTCACCGTGATACTCCGCTTCGTCCTTGCTCCAGATCTCCTTCATCGCCAGGATTTTTTCGCGCACGATCTTCCAGCGGTTGCCGTAGTTGGCACCGTGGTTCTCCATCTCTTCGCGATTCCATCCGGCGCCAATGCCCAGCACGAACCGGCCCTGGGACAGCATGTCGATCGACGCGATCTCCTTCGCCAGGGTGATCGGGTCGCGCTCGATCACCAAGCAGATCCCGGTGCCGAGCTGGATGCGTTCAGTTACCGCGGCACACGCGCCCAACGCGACGAAGGGGTCGTGGGTGTGGTAATACATCCTCGGCAGTTCGGTGCCGCCCGGAAACGGTGTCTTGCGACTGGTTGGGATGTGCGTGTGTTCGGGAAAGAACAAGCTGTCGAGGCCGCGCTCTTCGACCGCCTTAGCAAGTTCCACCGGCTGAATGGAGTAATCAGTCGGAAACATGGTGACGCCAAATCGTGCGTTCTCGTGTGCGAATGCCATTGATGTTCTCCCCGCAATGATTGAAGCGCACCATGGTACCGGGGACTGCGCCCGGGCGTCACCCGCAAACACTCAGATGTTGTCGAAATCACCGTGCCGACCCTTGCCCTGCGCGAACCGCGTCGCGCCGTCGAGGGTTTCGCCGGAGTTGATTACTTCGCGGCCCAGCCGGGTCTCTTCGGTCAACGCGGCATCGAGATCCATGCTCCATTGCCGGTAGGAGGAGAGCCGGTCGCTGCGCAGGCAATGTTGTGGGAACTGGGTCAGATCCCGTGCCAGGCGCGTAGCCGCGTCGAGCGTATCGCCCGGCTCGGTGAGGCGGTTGGCGAGTCCCATGCGCAGGGCTTCGTCTCCCGACACCCCGCGCCCGGTCAGAATCAGGTCCAGTGCATGACTGTGGCCCAGCAGGCGACTCAGACGGATGGTGCCGCCGTCCACCAGCGGGACGCCCCAACGCCGACAGTACACGCCGAATACCGCGTCCCGTGCGGCCACTCGCAGATCGCACCACACGGCGAGTTCCAGACCGCCCGCGACGGCGTGGCCCTCGACCGCCGCAATCACTGGTTTCGACAACAACATTCGCGTGCAGCCCAGCGGACCGTCACCGGTCATGCTCAACCGGTTGCCGCGGCCGTCTGAAATTGCCTTGAGGTCGGCGCCGGCGCAGAACGTACCCTCGGCTCCCGTGAGTACCGCCACGTCGAGATCCGGGTCCGCATCGAAGCTTCGAAACGCTTCCGCGAGTTCGGCGGCAGTTTCGCCGTCGACGGCATTGCGCACGTGCGGACGATTGATAGTGATGGTGGCAACCCGTTCCGCCGTCTCGACGATTATGTTCATGGCCTCTTCCCAAGGGCGTTCGCGAGCGGATGGTATAGTAGTCCGCCCTCGCTTTGGCAACCTCGGAGGATAGTTGGTGCGCACATCTCAGCCACGCATTCAGCCACTGGAGCCGGACCAGTGGGACGCGGAAACCGCGCAATTCATGGAGCGATTCGACAACGTTCTCAACATCTTCAAGACCCTGACCAACCACCCGAAACTGATGCGCCGCTGGATGGTCTTCGCCAATCACATCCTCGGCAAATCGACGCTGGCGTTTCGCGAGCGCGAACTATTGATTCTGCGCATCGGCTACCTTTGCCAAGCGGGCTACGAGTGGGGACAGCACGTGCTGATCGCCCAGGCCGGAGGCGTGTCGGACGACGATATCCGCAGGGTGAAGCAGGGCCCCGATGCCGAAGGCTGGAGTGAGATCGATCGTGCGCTGATGAAAGCGACCGATGAACTGCATGGCGACGCCCACATCAGCGATGCAACCTGGCAGACGCTGGCCGGACATTATGGTGACCAACAGATGATGGATATCGTGTTCACCGTGGGGCAGTACAACCTCGTCTCGATGGCGCTCAACAGTTTTGGTGTTCAAGCCGACCCCGGGCTGCCGGGTTTCGACATCTGAGCGCGCTCGTGACGGGACGTCTGGCAGGAAAGATAGCGATTGTGGTCGGCGCCGGCCAGACGCCCGGCGAAACCATTGGCAACGGTCGAGCCACGGCGTTGCGCTTTGCTCAGGAAGGCGCGGTGTTGTTGTTGGTGGATCGACGTCTGGACTCCGCACAGGAAACCCTCGCAATGATCGAAGCCGAGGGCGGAACCGGGTCGTGTCTCGAGGCTGACATTACGGTTGAGGCGCAGTGTCAGGCAATTGCGCAGACCTGCGTAGAACGCTATGGACGAATCGATGTGTTGCACAACAACGTTGGCATCGGCGCGGGCGATCGTGGGCCGACCAGCATCACGGAGGAAACCTGGGACCGAATCCATTCCACCAACGTCAAAGGCGTCATGCTTTGCTGCAAGCACGTGCTGCCCATCATGCGCGAGCAACGGTCCGGGTCGATCATCAATATTTCATCCGTGGCCGCGGTTTGTTCCGTCGGGCTGATCGCCTACAAGACCTCGAAGGCTGCACTCAACGCCTTAACGCAAGCGTTAGCGAACGGCAGCGCTCAGTACAACGTGCGTGCCAACGTCATCATGCCCGGGCTGATGAACACGCCGATGGCGATCGAAGGCTACGTTTCACAGGGACACGATCGTGCCGAGTTAATCCGACGCCGCAATGCTCAGGTGCCCCTGGGAAGCATGGGTTCGGCCTGGGATGTCGCCAACGCGGCATTGTTCCTGGCCAGCGATGAAGCTCAATTCATCACCGGCGTGTGCCTGCCCGTGGATGGCGGCCAGGCAGCGCGGGTTGGTTAATATGTCCAAAACGCATAAAAACAGCGTATTTCATACAAAATTGTTTCTCAATCTGTGGATAAAAGTAGCTAACTGTCACGAACTGTAACAAATGCTTGACCCTGGCTCGGCTTTTCATGATCCTTGGCCTGCCAGGGGTGAGGTACACGAAAGTCGGCCTGCCGAGTCGACATGCATGATAAAAATAGGAGGTGACGTAGACATATGTATTACGTCAATGCCGGACTGGGAATTGCCCTAGTCGTACTTGCAGTCGTCCAGTTTGGCCATTCGAATATTGCATGGGGCGCCGCATTCCTTGGTGGCGGTTTGCTCGCGCTGATCACCCTGACCCACCGCATGAGTCTCTTCACCGTCAACATATTCGCCGTGCTCGCTGTCGGCGCCATGTTTTTCTACTTCGCCGGGTTCTTTCAACTGGTACCTCAACTGCACCACTGGTACATGCGCGGCGAGGCGTTGCACTGCCTCGGGATGTTGTTCGCGGCGTTCGCCATGATCCCGGTACTCTCCGAATACAGCTGCCGCCAGAAATCAGAGCAATGTGAGCAAGGCCGGCATTGGCACCGACACCACTTCCGGCATTCCGCCTCGCACTCCGCCGCACACTCCAAGTAGACGCCTCTTTCTAAATTCGCGCTTCGAAGTCAACCTCAGCGTGGTTGCCGCGTTGATCCTCTGTCACGGAAGATTTGACGGAGTACCACATGGTCGATTTTCGATACGCGCTGAGCCTTGGCTCTTACGCTCATTTCGGCTCCCGGATCGCGCTGTTGGCGGTGTTGGTCACCTTCAACGCCTGTGGCGGGGGTGGATCATCCCTCACCAATCCGTCCGCGACTCTGGCCCCAGCGGACAGCGGCGAGATCACGATTGCGCTTACCGATGCCGAGGGCGACTTCGAGAGTTACGTCGTGGACGTGGACTACCTGCGCCTGCAGCGTGCCAATGGCGATGTGGTTGAAACCGTTCCGCTGTCCACGCGAATCGATTTTGCGGAGCTGAGCCGGCTGGCGGAATTCTTCACGACCGCAACGATTCCCGCGGGGGAATACACCAGCGTGGTCGTAGGATTGAACTTCAGCGCGGCTGAAATTCTCGTTCAGGCGACCGACGGCACCATCAGTGCGGCGCTCGCGATCGATGCGGCCGGCACTGCGTTGACCCAACTCGAAGTTACCGTGCGGCTGCCGGGCGATGAACCGATACGCATCGCTCCGGGGGTGCCGGCCCACGTCACCTTGGACTTCGATCTGGATGCGTCGAACACCATTGATTTCGACGTTTCTCCCGTTACGGTGACCGTGCAGCCGTTTCTGTTTGTGACCCTGGAATTCGAACGTAATCGAGAGCACCGCGCACGCGGCGTGCTGGCCAACGTCAATGA
>SMWF01000125.1 GCA_004357385.1 Gammaproteobacteria bacterium
CGGTTCTGGCCACGATGCGTCCCCGCTGATCGGCACCGGGCGAGGTGCCGGTGAACTCCAACGCCAGCGTGCCGCCCAGTCCGCGACTGATCCTGGTGACTTCCATGTAGTTGGCGACAGCCGCGCCGTGACCATGAGCGCTGCGGATGTTCGCGAGCGTCAGACGCGCGTCGTCCGTCAGGTACTCGGTGTATACGAGCCCGGCCACCAGATTGTCCCGGCGCAGCGATGGTACCTCTTCGGCAAGCCGGGCCAGGTTCCAACTCTCGTGTCGATCGCCCGGCGCGACACGCCCGAGCGCCTCGAAGGCGACTACGCCGATCCGCAGCTTCAGATAGGTGGTCCAACTCGTTGCGGGCAACACGATCGGTATGCGCCGCGCCAGATGCGGCGCGATCCGATTCAGGATCAGGCGTTCGGTTGCCGCTTCCTGCACCAGACCGACATGGCCCTGGGCCAGGTAGCGAATGCCGCCGTGGATGAGTTTCGTCGAACGGCTGCTGGTGCCTGAGGCGAAGTCGCGAGCTTCCAGCAGCACGACGCGCAGGCCGCGCATGGCGGCGTCGCGTGCGACGCCGGCACCGGTGATGCCGCCGCCGATGACGGCCACGTCATAGGTCGTCTCACCCAACCTTGCAAACAGTGCGTCCCGATCGGTGAGGTTCAGGCCGTCACTCACGAATCGCGCTTCAGTTTCGTGCCTGCTCCGTAGTAACGCTGGTGCCAGATGCCGTCGCCGGGTTCATCGCCGAGCGGCATCCGCCAACTGCGTACTGTCGCGGTGCCGAGGTCTACCCTGAACAGGGCGCGAGGTTGATCGATGGTGTTCTGGATGTAGGCCTCGGCCGCGTCCTCGGGCACATAGCGACACGCGATACGCCGATAGCGGTCCCGCCAGCTCTCGTCGTCGCCAAGATCCGCCAGGAGTTCTGAGGCTCCTTCGACGATCACCTTGCGGTAAGGCAACGGCTGCTCGTCGATGCAGAGCGCGACGCGGGGATCTCTCTTCAGGCATGCAAACCACTCGGATTGCGCGCGCGGGGTGAAGTAGATCGCGTCGTCCTCGTGCAGGAACCAGATCGGCGTGACCAGGGGCCTGCCGTCGTCACGGACGACCGCGATGCGCATCAACACGCCGGGGGTG
Organism: Gammaproteobacteria bacterium; assembly: GCA_004357385.1. Lineage (GTDB taxonomy): Bacteria > Pseudomonadota > Gammaproteobacteria > Pseudomonadales > Azotimanducaceae > SMWF01. The sequence continues at coordinate 1,145 of SMWF01000125.1, forward strand.
TCCAGAAATTCGGTTCGTTCCTGCAGCGTCAGTTGCGGCACTTAGTCCTGACTCCCGTCAAATCCCGCGAGGATACCCTCGAAGCGAGCGCGGATCTGCTCTTCGAAGGATGCATGGGTAAAGATGTAGGGTTTGTCCTCGACGATTCCGGCGACCACCATTTCACCGACCCGATCCGGATCCATGCCGGTCGCGAACGTGGCTTCGACTTCCTTGAGCATGACTTCATCGAAATCGCGCCCGACGTTGCCCAGCGCGTCCGGACGATTTCTATCGGAACTCAAAATCCGGGTGTTGATCATACCGGGACACAATACCGATACCCCGATGTTGTGCGGCGCCAGGTCCATTCGGCTTGCCTCGGAAATGCCGACTACCGCGTATTTCGACGCGCAGTAAATCGACTGCCCGGGGAACACGAATTGGCCAAGCACCGACGAGGTGTTGACGATGTGCCCGCCGTCGCCATGGGCTTTGATCAGCGGCAGGAACTCGGTCATGCCGTTGATCACGCCGTTCAGATTGACGCCCAGCACCCAGTCCCAGTCGTCGTAGGAACACTCGTCCACCGCGCCGCCGGCAGCAACGCCGGCGTTGTTGCAGAGGATGTGAACCTTGCCGAAGTGGGCTTGCACGGCGGCCGCTGTGCTCGACATGGCGTCCCGGCTGGCCACGTCGGTTACGTAACGTTGCACATCGACGTTGGCGGTATCCAGTGATTCATGGGCCACGATCAGCGCGTTTTCCTCAACGTCCAGCATCGCGACATTCACACCATGCGCAACCAACGCTCCGGCAATGCCCAGCCCGATGCCCGATGCGGCGCCGGTGACCACCGCGACTCTGTTCTCAATGTCCTGCATTCGATTCGCCCTGCGCAAAAGCCGCGAACTCTAGCACGCCAGATATTTCCAGGTGTCGCGGCCGTCGAAGACGCGCACCGGCAAGGCGTGTGGGTCTTCGATCGCCTCGACGCATCCCAGGTTTACCCGGTAGCCGAGCTCCGGGTCTTCGACCGCGTCGTGGAAGGGATAGATTCCGCAGTGCTGGCAGAAATAGTGATTCACCATGTTCGGCTCGAACCGATAGACCACGAGATCGTCCGCGCCGGACAGCAGTTCGAAGTCGGCGGGTGGATAGTACGCGCGCGACATGAGCGCGTTCTTGCGTCGACAGATCGAGCAATTGCAGCGCATCGCTCCGGTGATGGGTTTGCCTTTGAATCTGAATCGGATAGCGCCGCAGTGGCAGGAACCGTCGTACGTCTCGGCCTGCTCAGTCATGGACGCGAAAGCGCGTCACCCTCGCGCCAGGGGGAAAGCTGATTCGCATAGACTTCGGCGCCCTTGCGAAAGTGCGCAGCCTCCTCGAGCGTTTCGATGAACGGCATGTCCGCCGGGTAGAGTTGGTTGTTGCGGGGTCGGGTTCCGGCTTTCGAGATGTGGCCCCACAGAGGGTGTCCCACCACTTCTTCTGCGATAGCGGCCGCCTCGATCAGCTTGTCGAGGTCATACCCCGTTGCGATACCCATCTCATGGCAGAGGTCCACGAAATCCTCCGTGGGCACGTGGCCCGCGGCGCGGCCGTTGCCGCAGTAGGGGCAGCCACCCATACCGCCGAGACAGGTGTCGAACTCTCGCACCCCCAGCTGCAATGCTTCGTAGTAGCTGGCGATGGTCGAGCCGCGACTGTTGTGCAGGTGGCAATGAAAATCGGTGATTTCTGGCCAGCGCTCGCGCACCGCGAGAATCGTCTCGCGAACCTGATGCGGCAGATTCCAACCCATGGCTTCCAGCAATGAACAGCGCGACACGGTGAATCCCGCCTCGTGCCATCGATCGATCATCAGCGCGAACATTTCCATGCGCTTGGCCAGGCTGAACGGTCCTTCGAAGTTGGAACCGAATGGATTGCCCAGCGCGACCGCGCCATATTCCGCGCCCGCGTCGCGAGCCGCGGCGATGGTCGCATCCATGCCGGCAATCTGTTCGGCCTGAGTGCGATTATAGTTACGGCGCGCGAACGTATCGCACAGCTCGACATGGGTCGCGTGGCGCCGGGCCCGGACATCGATTTTGGGGTACCAGTGATCGGCGCGTTCGAAGCCGCGGCGATTGAACACGGCGGCGGTGTACCGGATACCGGGCTTCGGGACGAACTGCTCGGCGATCTCGTCGATGCACGCCATCTGCGGCGTCCACTTCGGATGCGCGAACGAACCGATGGATATCACCTTTGCCCCCGTTTCGCCGAGCGCGTCGAGCAGCCGCAGCTTCTGTGCGACAGGAATGTCGGCGCGCTCGATCTGCAGACCTTCGCGCATCGTGTCGTCCGTGATCGTCACGGAATCGGGTAGTGAGCTCATGCTGGGTTCGCCTTCTCGTTTTCTCGCCTTTGCCAGGGCGAACGATACCGCCATACGTCGGTGAGCGCAGCGCCGTAGATGAACAGCGCCAGGGACGTGATCATTCCCGGCAGCAGCGCACTCAGCGTGCCGAAGGATTCGATGATCCAACCGAGAATGAGCGCGCCAATGAGCGGACTGCCGAGCAGGCTCAGGTGGTAAACCGAGAGGATTCGGGCGCGAAACCGGGCAGCAGCAGACTCCTGAACAACGGTGCGAGCAAGGGTCGTGGTCACACCCATGTTCATGCCCCAGGCGATGATGGCGACCACCAGCAGCCACCAATCCGGTTCGATCCACAGCAACATCAGGAACACGATTCGTGAGAGTTGCAGCAGCAGAAACGCCCGCCCGGGTCGGGCAATGGGCATGATCTTGATCAGCAGAAGATTCGCGAGCATCGCGGCGGCGTAGAACACCACCAGCATGGTCGCCAGCAGCCAGACATCGCCGTCGTAGAGGCGTTTGATGATGAACGGAAACACCGTCATGAATGCACCCGCGTTGAAGATGCTCGAGACGAAGTTGATCAGCAACGTATCGCGTAGTACGCGATGGTCCCGGATGGCACGCAACCCCTCGCGGACCCCGTGCCAGGCGGACGTCCGGGCCCGGCTGAGCGTCGCGGGTTGCGGCGCGAGGCGGCGCAGGGTCACGGCGGCCAGCGCCAGAGACGCTGCTTGAACCACCAGTACCGGCGTCAGGCCCAGGCGTTCCATCTGACCCGCGACGGCGAGCCCGACGACCTGGGTCAGGAAGGTCAGGGCCGTGGTCAGACCTACGCCCTGCTGCATCGAATCGCCCGCGATCCGATTCAACAGCGTCAGTTGCGGGGCGCTCGAAAAAGCGATCGCCGCGCTCATCCCCAGGCCCCAGAGCGTCACGGGCCAGACCGTCAGCGCGTTGGCCTGGTCTACAGCGATCAATCCAAGGGTCAACGCCGGGGCTAAGGCAAACAGGTAAATGAGAATCGTGCGGGGGTCGCTTCGGTCGGCGATCACACCGCCCCAGAGTACCAGGAAGATACCGGGCAGGCCGATCAACGCCTGGAGGGAGCCCACCTGGGTTGCCGGGAGGACCAGCACGCCGATCAGTAACCAGCTCACCAGCAGCTGGTGCATCGACGTGGCAATTCCGGAGAAGCTGAGCGCGCCCAGGTAGGCATGGAATGCCCGGTTGCGCCAGATGCTTTCCCGTTCGGCCTCGCTCACGATGAACTCGGTATCAACGCATTCGGTAGCGTATCGGCAGGCTCTTCAGTCCTCCGACGAAAGTCGACTGAACGTACCTGGGCTCGCCCGCGAGCTCAATGTGATCGACTCGCCGCAACAGTTCACGGTACAGGGAAGTCATCTCCATCCGGGCCAGGTGCTGGCCGAGACAGACGTGCGCACCGAACCCGAACGCCAGCTGTTTGGCGTCCTTGCGATCCACCTTGAACTGGAACGGATCGGCGAACACGTCCTCGTCGCGGTTGGCGGAGGGATACCAGAGAATGACGGAGTCGCCGGCATTGATGTTGCTGCCTCGCAGCGTGTAGTCGGCGGTTGCGGTACGCATGAAGTGTCGAACGGGCGTGACCCAGCGAATCATCTCGTCGATCGCGCTCGGCAGGTAGGTGTCGGGGTCTGCGCGCAGCTTGGCGAATTCGTCAGGATGCTCCAACAGTGCCAGCAGTCCGCCTGCCGTGGATGAACTGGTGGTGTCGTGTCCCGCTGTCGCAACGATGATGTAGTAGCCGTTGGCTTCGAGCTCCGGGATGGGTTTTCCATCGATCTTAGCGTTGGCGATTATCGAGGCGACATCGTCGCGAGGGTTGGCGCGACGCTCGGCGGTAAGCGCGGCGAAGTAGCCTTCGAAGTCCTTAACAACCTGCGCGAAGTCGGTGATTTCGAAGGAGCGCTGCACGTCCGGGTCGCTGCTGCCGAACAGCTCCTGGGTGAGCTTCATCATCAGCGGCTCGTCCTCCTCGGGTACCCCGAGGATCGACATCACCACGCGCAACGGGTACCAGATCGCCACGTCCTTGACGAAATCGCACTCGCCGTCCAGCTCGACCAGGCGATCGATGTACTTCGTCGCCAGTTCGTCCACGCGCGTTTGCAGCTTGCGCAGGTTGCTGCCCATGAACCAGCCCTGGGTCAGCATCCGATATTTGGCATGATCCGGATCGTCCATCTGCACCAACGAGCGCACCAGGTGCTTGCGGCCCATCAGTTGCTGCATCGCTTCGGTGATTATCTTCGGCGCCAGGGTCGGGCGCGGGTCGTTGATGAACCCGGTTTTGTTCTGCTCGATCTCCTTGATGTCGGCGTATCGGGTAATCGCCCAGAACGGCTCGTAGCCCTCGGGTTCGAGGTACCTGACTGGATCGTTGCCGCGCAACCAGGTGAGGTATTCGTGAATGGTCTGTTCGTCGGCCCAGGTCGCCGGGTCGACCAGCAGGTTGTCGAGCGCGGGTGATTCGGGAATCGGGGGCATTTGGTTACTGCTCCGTTTCGGGGAGCTCGGCCACGGCCTGCTTCAGGGTGTCGAGGTGTTGCCTGGCCTCGAGACCGGCGCCGAGAGTGCGCAGGCAGAGGTGGCTCAGCCCGGTACGGCGCCAGCCCGCGACGCGATCCTTCCACTCGGACTGGCGAGGGCCGACGACCGCGACACCGGCTTCCGTGCCGATCGTATCGGGATTGCGTCCCGCCGCCTCCGCTTCGCCGCGGATCGCGCCGTTGATGTCGCAGAATTGTTCAGGCGAACACAACACGAACCAGCCGTCGGCCAGTCGGCCGATGCGGCGCGCAACC
>SMWF01000126.1 GCA_004357385.1 Gammaproteobacteria bacterium
AAGCGGACCTGGTGCGGGTGGTGAAGAGCGAGTCGCGTCTTTACCTGATCCACGACGACGACGTGTTTGCATCGTACGACGTGGTATTCGGGGCGAACCCGACGGGTCACAAGGAACGGGAAGGTGACGAGCGTACACCGGAGGGCCGCTATTACCTGACCTACAAGAATCCGAACAGCGCGTTCCACCGCTCCATCCACATCTCCTATCCCAACGCCGAAGATCGCGAACACGCGCGCGAACTCGGGGTCGACCCAGGTGGCGACATCATGATTCATGGTCAGAAAAACGGCAGGGAGTGGTCGTCCCGCTTCTCCCGATTCGGCAACTGGACCGACGGGTGCGTTGCGCTCAGCAACAAGGACATGGACGAGGTCTGGGACGCCATCGACCCCGGCGTTCCAATCGAGATCGAGCCCTAGACGTGACTCAAATACGTCGGCGCTACTTTTTTCTGCTTCTCTTGGTGCTGGCTAACCGGACGGTTCGGTGGTTTGCGCTTCCGCTGGTTGGGACGGGGCTGCTGCCTGGGCGGGTGTGGTGATCAGCTTTATTCCCGTGCACTGATTTCCCTTGCAGAAGAAGATCTTCTCGCGGGCGCGCATCACATACTGGCCCGCGCCGATGGGCGTCACGGTGAATCCGGCGGGTGCAGAGTCGTTCGCCGGGCTCGTGTCCAGGAATGAGGTCTTGATTCCGATTGCGACCAGCACGCTCAACAGCGCAATGATGATCCCGCCTTGTACGTTCATGTTTGACTCCTGTTCTGGTGATTCAAGGTGCGGTTGTCGTGAAGGGGGCCGAGGACCCCGCGAGCGCTTCAAGCGCCACAGTTCTCCCTGATCTGCTCGTTGGTACGGCCGATCAGTGCTTGCCGTTGGGTACTGTCGAGCCGGGTTTGGGTGCCGTGGGCGTCTTCGACTACGGCGCGATTCGCCCAATTGTCGAGCTTGAGCAGAAGGCGCCGGGCGTTGGTGCAGGCGCTCTGGCTATCCGTAGCAGCGGCTGCCTCTGACGATTCTTCATTAGCGTGCTCAGCGTCTGCTCGTGCCATCTGCTCCGGCGCGAGCTCTTCGTCGTGAACAAGCTTGTTCAATTGTGCCTGGGCCGCGCGCTGTTCCTCAGCGGTCGGCGCATCATGCACGATGCGCACCTGTTGGGCCGATACACCCGGCGGGTGTTCCTGGCCGTAGTGAATCTGACCGTCGGCGTCTGTCCACTTGTATATGTCGGAAGCGTTTACCGCGCTCGGTATCAGGAACAAACAAGCTAGAACGATTTTGACGACTGCAAGGCGCACTTCAGATACCCGTAATATTGCACAGTTCGTTTTGAGAGTACGGGCAAAACTGTGTGGGTGCCAGTAGATATGAACCAGCCTGCGACGGGCAATCGATGCATCGAACAACACGCCACAGGGGTGTACGATGCCTGTTTCCCGTACCGGCCGACGGGTCCCGGTAGGCGCGTACACACGCTATCTCGTTGATCAGCATCAAGCATCTCGAGTTCCGTTACCCGCGGGGCGGATTCCGGCTGCGCCTGGCCGCACTCGACATCGCCGAACGCGAACGCGTCGCGGTGGTCGGCGCCAGTGGCTCCGGAAAGACCACTCTGCTCGAGCTCATCGCGGGCATACGACGACCGGGTGCCGGGGTCATAGAGGTGGCGGGTCAGGATCTGGCTGTGCTGACGGATCGGCAGCGGCGCGGTTTTCGCGTACGGCGCGTTGGGCTGATCTTCCAGGCCTTCGAATTGCTCGACTACCTGAATGTCCGTGACAACATCATGCTGCCGTATCGGATCAGTCCGGATCTCGAGGCAACTGACGCCACCGCCCCCCGGCTGGAGCAGATGACTAGAGACATGGGCATCATCGAGCGCCTCGAGCGGTTCCCGCACGAGCTGTCCCAGGGCGAACGGCAGCGTGTCGCGATCTGCCGTGCGCTGATCACTGCACCTGACCTGATCCTTGCTGACGAGCCGACGGGCAACCTGGATCCCGACAACAAACAACGCGTCTTGAAGCTGCTGTTGGATCAGGTCGAACGCCACGCCGCCACGCTGGTCATGGTGACCCACGACCACGATTTACTTGCACCGTTCGACCGAGTGCTGGACATGCGCGCGCTGCACGGCGTGACCAACCCATGACCGATATCCTGTATCTGGCCTGGCGTTATCTGTTGTTCAACCGCTGGAAGACCGCGGTGCTCATCACCGCCATCACCGTGACGATGTTTCTGCCACTGGCACTGGAACTGGTGCTGGAACGCAGCACCGAGCGCCTCCGGGCCCGGGCCGCAGCCACCCCGTTGTTGCTCGGTGCCCCGGGCAGCCCGCTCGAGCTGGTGTTGAGTTCGCTGTATTTCAATGGCGAGGTGCCCGCCACGCTGAGCTATGGCACGGTGCAGGCGATCGGCGACACTGGCCTCGCCACCGCCATCCCCCTGCAGATAGGCTCCCGGGTCGGGGGGAAGCCGGTGGTGGGAACCAGCCCCGACTATTTCTCGTTCCGCGAACTCACGGTCGCACGCGGTCGTCCGATCGCCTTGCCCGGCGAAGCGTTGCTGGGTGCGGCGGCCGCGCGCACGCTGGAGGTAAGCCCCGGGGAGAGTGTGGTAACCGAATCCGAAACCGTATTCGACGTCACCGGCAGTTACCCGCTGAAGCTGCACGTGGTCGGCGTCCTCAATGCCAACGGGACCCCGGACGATGAGGCGGTGTTCGTCGATGTCCGCACTGCCTGGATCATCGACGGGATCGGTCACGGCCACGAAGATCTCAGCCGTCCCGAAGCGGCCGCCAACGTGCTGCAACGCGACGGCGAGAACATCGTTGCCAACGCTGCGGTCATTCAATATCGGGAGATTACCTCGACGAATCTCAGGGATTTTCATTTCCATGGCGATATCAGCGATTTCCCTCTGGATGCGATCATCGCCGTACCAGCAGACGACAAGTCCGGGGTGCTGTTGGAAGGCCGCTACCAGGCGCCGACGACATCGGTGCAAGCCATCCGTCCGGTGGTTGTGATGGACGAGCTGCTTGCGACGGTATTCACCGTTCGCCAGTATGTGCTCGCAGCCGTCGGGCTGGTTGGGGTCGCAACCTTCGCGACCATCGCACTGGTGTTCGTGCTTTCGGCTCGATTGCGCCGTGGGGAGATCGACACCATGAAACGCATCGGCGCTGCGCCGGGCCGGATCGGCGCGATGCTGGGCGCTGAGATCGCCTTGGTGCTGGCGACCAGCGTCGTCTTTGCCGGGACATTGACGTGGTTCGCAACGCTATGGGGAGAATCTCTGTTGCATTGGATGTTGTCGGCGGGGGCGTGATGCCAGGCCACAGGACCCGGATCAGAAACTGCGGTCGGATCGCGCTGCTTGCGGCGCTGCTTGCGGCGTGTCAGCCGGGTGAAGATGCGGAGCCGACGGCATCCGCCGTTGCGCGGAGACTCCCGGTGGTGTTCACGGTGAGCTATCCGCTGGCCTGGATGGCGGATCGGATCGGAGGCGAGGCGATCGAGGTCGTGTTCCCTGCGCCGGACGATGTCGATCCGGCCCACTGGCAGCCGACACCCGAAACCATCCTGAACTACCAGGGCGCCGACCTGGTGCTGCTGAACGGTGCCGGCTACGCCGCGTGGGTCCAGTTTGCTGCGTTGTCGCCCGGCAAGCTGGTCGATACCAGCCGCGGTCTCTCGGCGCGGCTTATCCCTGCCGGGGAGGCCACCCACAGCCACGGGCCCGGCGGCGCGCACGATCACCGAAACGTCGCCTCGCACACGTGGCTGGATCCGATCTTCGCCGCTGCGCAGGCGAAGGCAATCGCAAGCGCGCTGGAAGTCCATGTTCCCAACGCGCCCGCCGGGCTCGAGCGTCTGCAGGCTGATCTCGCCCACCTCGATGCACGCTTGGCTGCGGTTTTCCGCGGCTGGTCCGATGCCGGCGTCCTGTACTCGCATCCCGTGTATCAGTACCTGGATGCGCGGTACGGGCTCGCCGGCTGGAGCGTGTCCTGGGAACCGGATGAACACCCGAGCGACGCCGAATGGCAGCGCCTTGCCGAACGGCTGCGGAACCAACGGGCCTCGGTTATGCTGTGGGAAGGCGAACCGTCGCCTGCGACCACAGCGAAGCTCCGGGAACTCGGCATCACACCGGTGGTGTTCGAAACCGGCGCCTGGACACCAGCGCAGGGCGACTATCTCACGTTGATGCAGCAGAACATCGAACGCCTCACCGAAGCCCGCATCGACGGAGGCAACGAACATCATCCCTAGGTACGCGGGACTCGCGCTGACCCTGCTTCTGGTGCCCGCGTTGGCAGGCGCGGACGCGATCATCCGAAGCCAGGCCATGTTCGCGACCACCATCGCGGAGTTCTTCGTCGAACGGGACGCGGTCGGCCTGCGACTGGAAATCGGCATCAACGATCTGGCAGGATTCCAGAGTCTCCTCCCGGACACAGTTCGCCAACAGATGGGCTATGGGGAGCAGCCGTACCCCGAACGGGTCGAGCGATTCCTGACAGAAGAGTTCCTGATCATCGCCGACGGAACGGTGTTGCCGGGCCAACTGCTCGAGATCGGGCCGGGCGAAAGGATTCGTCGGGACGACATTACCGGCGAACTGCTACCCGCAGACGGTGAACCGGAAACCGTGATCAACGCACTGTTCCGCTGGTCCCTGGCGTCGCTCCCGGCCCAACTCGAGTTCCGTCTAGCATTACCCGGGGCCGCCTCCGTTGGATTCGTCGCGTATCACGAAACCATCGCCGTCAACGACTTCCGCTATCTGGTGCCAAGCCAGGTGCTGAATCTGGATTGGAGCGACCCCTTCTACAGCGCGTTCACCGCGCGCAGTCTGCGGCGTCAGTACTATGCGCCGATGGCCGGTTTCATCTACGTGGAACCCTATGAAGTCCGCAAGGAAATCATCGTCCGGCCCAAGGACATCCAGCGTTACGTCGACCTGGGGCTGGAGGGCCGCGACACGATTCCGGTCGAACTGCAGCCCGAACTGCGCCGCAAGATCATCGAATTCCTCTCGCAGCACCATCCAATGACCATCGACGGTGCGCCGGCCGAGCCGTCAATGGTGCGGGCGGATTTCCTGGAGCGGTCGTTACGTACCAGCCGGGTCATCGACCCGCCGGAGGAACTGAACGTGAACGCCGCGATCATGGGCGTGAAGTTCATCTATCCCCACGAAGGCTTCGCCGACAGCGCAACCATGGTGTGGGACCTGTTTGACGAGCGCACCCAATCGGTGCCGGCCTCCGCGGTGGATCCCACGGGTCCTATGCCCCAGTTGCTGGACCCCGAGTTCAACGTCCTGAAATGGCAGAACTTCATCCGCATTCCGGTGATGCCGGAGCTGGCAGAGGTGCGCGCACCGCCCAATCGGTTCAGCTACTGGCTTCAATACGGGCGCTGGATACTCGCGGCACTGGCGCTGCTGCTGTTGGCACGCGTGGCCCGGGCGTTGACGCCCATGAACAGTGGCATTGCGGTCATCGCGGTCGCCTTGGCCGCGCTGGGCTGGTGGCAAGGCGGCAAGGCACGACTCGACGATGCCGCCAGTCACGCAGTGGTGCAAGGCCTGCTCACCAACGTCTATCGCGCCTTCGATTTTCGCGCCGAGAGCGACATCTATGATGTGCTGGCGCGCAGCGTGGATGGTGATCTGTTGCGCGAGGTGTACCTGGAGATGCGCCGCGGTCTGGTGCTGGCTAATCAAGGTGGCGCCAGCGCCCGGGTGAAATCGGTGGAACTCACTGAATTGGACGCCACGCCTGCCGGGGACCAGGGCATCAGCGCGCGTACCACCTGGCAGATCCGCGCCGCCGTCGGCCACTGGGGACACATCCACGAACGTCGCAACGAATACCAGGCCAATCTCGAGCTGCGTCCGGTCGACGGCGCCTGGAAGCTCGTCGGAGTGGAGATCCTCAACGAGGTGCGATTGTAAGCAGCGCCGGGCAAGCCGGGCTTCAGGTCCGCATCGGAGGATTTTTCAGTCCGGTCTCGAGCTTGTTGCGTACTTCGCGCTTGACCCGCGCCGCCAGATTCTCGTCGTGCTGTGCCAGGAACAGCTCCACCGCGTGCGGGTCCCAGGGAGCCAGGCAGCGAAGTCCCCAGCTCAACGCTTTGACGATCATATCTTCTGAATCTGCGACGAGTAGCGTAGCGATCGCGAGCGTGCGCGCGGTGTCGCCCTGTCCGCCATGAGATTTCGTGTTCAGGACAGTTGTCGCGACAAGTGCTGCGCGGCGCCACCAGAGGTCGTTACGTCTGGCCCAGCGCTGTACGGCGGCATCGGATATCTGTTGGCGCAGCCACCTCATACCCCACCCAGCGGTGACCCGCCTGGTTCAGCTGATCTGCGATCCTAAGTACGATCGCCGGGTCGTCCTCGCGAAGCTGTTTCGACAACACTCGGCGTACCGCACGGATCGTTTGCGTATTGCGGATCGACAACTTCTCGATGGTGCGTAAAGCCACAGCGGCGCGGCGATCGGCTCTCATCGGGTGCGTCCAACGCACATGGACACGCACTATTGAACGCGTCTGGGT
>SMWF01000127.1 GCA_004357385.1 Gammaproteobacteria bacterium
GAACCAGCTAAGATCAATGGCTGTTCGGTTTGTAGGCTCGTTTGTAGGTATTCCGGATCCGCAAATAACAATTGCAATCATTTCAATCAATTATGGATCTATTTGGCGGAGAGGGAGGGATTCGAACCCTCGATGGGCTATAAACCCATACTCCCTTAGCAGGGGAGCGCCTTCAGCCACTCGGCCACCTCTCCAGGGGCGGCATTCTAGCAGATGGCGTGGTTGCCGCTAGGCGCGACCGAGGCTCAGATACGCCCTTCCAATGGGCCGATCACCAGCCAGTCGACGAGGGCGCTGATGACCGCGATCACGATCACCACGCAGAGAATCACGCCGAGTAGGCGCCAGCCGTGGAAGCGTTTAATGTCTGATTCCGGTTCGTCCAACGGCATGTCCTGTGCGATTTGAGGCGAACGAAGGCAGGCATTGTCTGGCGGACACGGGGCGAGAATCAACGCCGAAGGCTTTCTTGACTGCCCCAGGGCCCTTCCAGATAATACGCCGCCCTGGCATCGCCGGGGAAAAGCGCCCGTAGCTCATCTGGATAGAGTACCTGGCTACGAACTAGGGGGTAGTAGGTTCGAATCCTACCGGGCGCGCCACTTTCCCTCCGGCACTATCGGCGCTATCGGCATGAACAATCCGCCGCTCGAGTCAGCGTTACGGGGCGCGACGTACATGCTGTTTGCGATGTTCCTCGCTGCGGGCATCGACGTGGCCGTCAAGGCCTTGACGGCCGACTATTCCACCGCTCAGATCGTTTTGCTGCGCACGCTGTTTGCCCTGCCGCTGGTGCTTGTGTTCTGTCACTACCAGGGCGGGTTGCGTTCCATCCTGACGCCGCGCTGGGGATGGCAGATCTATCGGGGCTTGCTTACCGCGGGCGTCAATTTCGGCTTTTTCTATGGCCTGGCATACGTTCCGCTCGTCACGGCCGTGTTGCTTGCGTATATCTCGCCGGTGCTGATCGTGTTGATGTCGGGCTTCGTCCTGCACGAACACGTCGGGGCACGGCGCCTGCTCGGCTGCACCCTCGGGGTGGTGGGTGTGTTGTGCGTGTTGCGCCCCGGCAATATCGAATGGCACCCGGGGATGTTCGCAATTCTTGGATCCTCGGTGTGCTGGGCGTTGCTCTCCATCAGCAACCGCCAGCTTGCGGGGCTGGAAAGTCCCGCTGCCCTGACGTTCTATACGCTGCCCATCAGCGGGGCGCTTGCGGCAATATTGACCGTTGGCCATTGGACCCAGCCTCAGGATGTCCACTGGGTGCTGTTTGTCATTGCCGGCATCTGTGCGGGGGGTGCGCATTTTTTCGTCGCGCTTGCCTATCGTAACGCGCGGGCCGCGACCATCGCGCCGCTGGAGTACACGAACCTGATCTGGGCGGGAGCCGCGGCGTACTTTTTCTGGCAGGAAATTCCCGGTGGATATAGCCTGATCGGCGGCCTGGCGATCCTGGGCGGAGGCTTCCTGGCGATTCGCGCTAAGGGTTGAGTTCGGTTGCGCGCTATGCGGGGCAGACCCAATCAGTATAATCGCCGTGGATTGGGGCAGAGGACTAACGCGTGGACGAGACCGAGTTAATCGGCCGGGGTGTCGAGCTGATGCTGGTTGGCATGGGAACGGTGTTTACGTTCCTGACGCTGCTGGTACTGAGCACGTCCTTGATGTCGGCAGTCGTGCGTCGCTTCCTGCCGGATGCCTCGACGCTGTCGGCCGGCGAAGGCGCGCCCGCATCCGAAGGTGAGCTGTTGGCCGTCGTGAGCGCCGCAGTCAGCGCGTACCGCAATCGAGGCGACAAGTCGTGAGCGGCACGACCGCCCCCTTGGGTATCACCGAACTGGTTCTGCGGGATGCGCATCAGAGCGTGCTCGCCACGCGCATGCGCATCGACGACATGCTGCCCGTCGCGGCGAAGCTGGATCAGATCGGCTACTGGTCGATAGAGAGCTGGGGAGGCGCAACCTTCGACGCCTGCATCCGCTACCTCGGCGAAGATCCCTGGGATCGCATCCGGCAGTTGAAGGCCGCCATGCCGAACACCCCGCAGCAGATGTTGTTTCGCGGTCAGAACATCCTCGGCTATCGCCACTATGCTGACGATGTGGTCGAGAAATTCGTTGAGCGCGCGGCCGTCAATGGCATCGACGTGTTTCGGGTGTTCGATGCGATGAACGACATGCGCAACCTGCACACCGCCATCGGCGCGGTGCTCAAGCAAGGCAAGCATGCCCAGGGCGCAATTTCGTACACGGTAAGTGACGTCCACACGCTGGACCTCTGGCTGGATCTTGCGCGCCAGATCGAGGACATGGGCGCGCATTCGGTGTGCATCAAGGACATGGCCGGGTTGTTGAAACCCTATGTGGCATTCGAGCTGGTCTCAAGGCTGAAAGAGTCGCTGTCGATTCCGATTCACCTGCACTGTCATGCGACCACCGGCCTGTCTACCGCGACCTACCTGAAGGCCATCGAAGCAGGGGTGGACAATGTCGACACGGCGATCTCCTCGATGAGCATGACCTACGGTCATTCAGCGACCGAGACCGTGGTCGCAACGCTGGAGGGCCGCCCGCGGGATACCGGGCTGAACATCCCGCTGCTCGAGGAAATCGCTGCCTACTTTCGTGAGGTGCGCAAGAAGTACGCGCAGTTCGAAGGGGCATTGCGTGGCGTAGACTCCCGCATTCTGGTCGCCCAGGTGCCCGGCGGCATGTTGACGAACCTGGAACACCAGTTGCGCGAGCAGAACGCCAGCGACAAGTTCGATGCGGTGCTGGAAGAAATCCCGCGAGTCCGGGAGGATCTGGGTACCATTCCTCTGGTCACGCCCACGTCCCAGATCGTTGGCACCCAGGCGGTGTTGAACGTCCTCAGCGGTGAGCGCTACTCCAACATCACCCGGGAAACCGCCGGGGTGTTGAAGGGCCAGTACGGGGCGACGCCCGCGCCGGTGAATGCAGAGCTGCAGGCCCGGGTTCTGGACGGTGAGGAACCCATCACCTGCCGTCCGGCGGATCTGCTGAAACCCGAGCTCGATCACCTGGAACAGGAACTGCTGGCGCTGGCGGACGAGAAGGGTATCGCGCTGGGCGCCGAGCCTATCGACGACGTGCTGACCTATGCCTTGTTCCATCAGGCGGGACTGAAGTTTCTCGAGCACCGCGGCGATGCCAGCGCATTCGAACCCGCGCCGGACGGTTTGGTCGCCGAGCCGGTGACTGTGTCAAACGCCGCGGCAGGCGGCCCCCAGGTCTACACGGTCAAGGTCAATGGCAAGGCGTACGTGGTGGAGGTCAGCGAGGGTGGTGAGGTCAATCGTTTGGAGTCTGCATCGAACCCGACGACGTCGACTACCGCACCGGTCGATGGCAAACGGGTGGATGCGGCGCTGGCCGGAAACATCTTCAAGATCATCGCGCCTCCGGGCAGCGTGGTCGCCCAGGGTGATACCGTGCTGGTGCTCGAGGCCATGAAGATGGAAACCGACGTCAGCGCGCCCAGTGACGGCACGGTGGCCGAGATCCACGTGGCCGAAGGCGATGCGGTTGTGGTGGGTGAGCCTTTGTTCACGCTCAGCTGATCTGAATGCTCGAACAGTTCGCAGAGGTCGCTCGCGCATCGGGTCTGTACCAGATCGAGGCTGGCCAGGTCCTGATGATCCTGGTCGGTTTTGGGCTGTTGTATCTCGCGATCGTTCGGAAGTTCGAGCCGCTGTTGCTGGTGCCCATTGGTTTTGGCGGAATTCTCAGCAACATTCCTGGCGTGGCGATCGCGACCGGCGACGGGATCCTGCATCTGATCTACGAGGTGGGCGTGGCAACGGGGGTATTTCCCCTGGTGATCTTCATGGGCGTGGGTGCCATGACCGATTTCGGACCGCTGCTTGCGAATCCGCGGACCATGTTCCTCGGTGCCGCGGCGCAGTTTGGCATATTCGCCACGCTGCTCGGTGCGCTGGCACTCAGCTCGGCGGGCATCATGGACTTTACCCTGCAGGAAGCGGCGGCGATTGCGATCATCGGTGGCGCGGATGGGCCCACGGCGATCTACGTAGCCGGAATACTGGCGCCGCAGCTTCTGGGTGCCATTGCCGTGGCCGCGTATTCGTACATGGCGCTGGTTCCGATCATTCAGCCGCCGATCATGCGCGCGTTGACCACCGAAGCCGAACGACGCATTGAAATGACTCAGCTGCGCACCGTATCGAGGACCGAACGCATCATCTTTCCACTGCTGCTGTTGCTGCTGGTGGCGCTGTTGCTGCCCACCGCGGCACCGTTGCTGGGTATGTTCTGTTTCGGCAATCTGATGCGCGAATGTGGCGTGGTAGATCGGCTGAGCGACACTACGCAGAATGCGTTGATCAACATTGTGACAATATTCCTCGGTCTGGCGGTGGGTTCGAAGCTGGGCGCGGATCAGTTTCTGAACGCAAGCACCCTCGGTATTCTGCTGCTCGGGATCGTCGCCTTTGCGATTGGCACCGCAAGCGGCGTGCTCATGGGCAAGCTCATGAATGTCTTCAGTACCCGCAAGATCAATCCCCTGATCGGCGCGGCCGGGGTTTCCGCCGTACCGATGGCGTCCCGGGTGGCCAATCGGGTGGGTCTGGAAGCCAATCCTCAGAACTTCCTGTTGATGCACGCCATGGGGCCGAACGTTGCGGGTGTCATTGGTTCTGCGGTCGCTGCAGGGATTCTGATCAGCTTCGCATAGAAGTTAAAGTAAATACGAGATATGAGATATATTTGGTTGATTTCATTATTGTTCATCCCTTGCATTTCGAATGCAGAGGACGGCTACTGGGTGTGCATCGGCAGCTTTCGCGATCAGGATGTCGCGGCTGAGCATCGATTGGCGTTGGCGCATGAATTCCTGGATGAGCTTCGAGTCGTCGAGGCGGACACGCCGCTGGGGCGATTCTTCCGGGTGCTGGTTGGGCCGTATGAAACCGCGCTGCGCGGCCATGAGGCGTTGGAGGATGTGCAGCGCACACGGCCTGATGCGTGGTTGGTGGTCACGTCGGTGAGCAGCGCATACAACGCATACAACACGGACTACATCGGCGCCGATTACGAGGACGGCGGCTACAGATTTTCAGATCCGGACGATAGTTATGCCGACTGGGAGTACCGGGTACCGGCCGTCCAGGACAACGGTGCGAGCATCGAGGTGACCTCCACCGCCAAGATCGTCGAAGTAGCCCCGCCCGGTTACAACGTGCACCGACTGAATCGCGGTGCCGCGCGCACCGATGATTGAACTTGATGGAGCCTGGCTGTGCTGAGCCTGAGCGACGGAACCAAAAAAGGCCTGATCCTCGGCTCGACGGCCGTGCTGCCGAGAAATCTGCGCGTGAAGTCGCGGGTGTCCCTGCTTGCATCGCTGGAGGTTGGCATTGCAACACGCTCGGATCTGTTGATCATCGCTCACCCGAAGAGCGGCAATACCTGGCTCAAGGCAATGCTCAGCCGTCTCTACCAGGTGCGCTTCGGCTTCCCGGAGCAGTTGCTCAATAAATCGGACGAATACGCGCGGCTTAACCCGGCGGTGCCGCGGCTGGCCGCTACCAACGGGTACTACAGCTATGAAGGTGCCGTGGGAGAGGAACTGAAGCGCCCGAATTCGGCGCTGCGAGACAAGGCGATCGTGTTTCTGCCGAGACACCCGCTGGACATCGCGGTGTCCTGGTTCTTCCAGTTCACCAAACGGCAGTCGGCGCACAAGCAGGAGTTGATCAACGCCTTCATCGAGCACCCCGTGGACAAGTACACGGTGTCGATGTGGGAGTTCGTCCGTAACAGCGACCTGGGGGTTGAGTTTCTCATCGACTATCTGAATGGCTGGCGCGTTGCACTCGCGGGGCTCGAGCGGGCGATCACCGTCCGTTACGAAGACCTGCGAACCCATACGGAGTTGCAACTGGCTCGCATCAATACGTTGCTGGGCGAAGATTTCAGTGCCCAGGAGATCGCCGAAGCGGTTGCCTGGGGTTCGGTCGACAACCTGCGCAAGATGGAAAGTGAAGGGAAGTTCCGACAGGGTGGCATGACCCTGCGCAACCCGGACGATCCCAACAGCTTCAAAGTGCGGCGTGCCAAGATTGGCGGTTATCGGGACTACTTCAACCGCGACGAACTCGAGGAATTGGACGCGCTGGTTCAAGCCCGGCTGGACCCAGCCCTGGGCTACACCACGGACCATGCGGGACACTGACCCCGGGCCGCGCACCTGGCTGGTTGTTGGGGACAAAGGCGGCGACAACGCCCAGGTCGCAACCATCGCAGAC
Organism: Gammaproteobacteria bacterium; assembly: GCA_004357385.1. Classification (GTDB taxonomy): domain Bacteria; phylum Pseudomonadota; class Gammaproteobacteria; order Pseudomonadales; family Azotimanducaceae; genus SMWF01. Next base: position 6,293 of record SMWF01000127.1, read on the forward strand.
CAACTGCCGTGGCGCTACGAGACCCGATTCGTTGCGATGCGACCACGCTATGTGAAGGGCAAACCCTGGGTCCGACCGTCGCTGCATCACCTGGACCTCGAGGCATCCGACGCCCTGGAACCGCCCTGGCCCGAGCTGATCATCACGGTTGGGCGGCGCCCTTCCCTGGTGGCGTTGTGGATCCAGCGCGAGGCCCAGGAGCAGACCGGGCGCCGGCCCCGAATCGTGTTCATCGGCAAACCGTCGGCACGGGTGGGTAGGTTCGATCTGGTAGTTGCGAGCAGTGAAGTTCTATTGCCGGCGGTGCCCAACGTGGAGCTGTTGTCCTTGCCGCTGATGCGACTCGATGAGGGGCGGGTACAGCAAGGGGTTGCGGAATGGGCGGAGCGTTTTGCAACCCTGCCTCGGCCGTTGATCGGGTTTCTGGTGGGTGGGCCGACCAATCCGTTCCGCTACAACCGCAACATGGCCCGACGTTTGTCCGGCCTGGCCCGGCAGGTCGCGCGGGACGGCGGCACACCCTATCTGTCCACCAGTCGGCGGACTCCGGAACGGTTCACGCGCTGGCTGGCCGAGGGCTTTCCCGAGGCGGGCAAGATCTACCGATGGATGCCCGATGCCTCGGACAATCCATACTCGGCATTGCTCGGCAGTGCGGACGGTCTGATCGTCACGGGAGACAGCATCTCCATGGCGGTGGAGGTGGCCAGGCTGGGCAAGCCACTGGGTATTCTGATGCCGGGTTATTCGCCCGTGGGTCACGTCGACCGATTGCGGCGCTGGGCGACCCGCTGGCTGATGGTCGAGCGCCCGGCGCTCGGCCGGACGTTGTACCGCGCCCGCCTGCTGGGGGTGACCCGCGATTACGATGGATTTTACCAATCCCTGATCCGTGAAGGACGCGCGGCGTGGGCGGGGACGAAGCTTCCCATGCCCGGGCGGCCGGCGGCGCTGGAAGTTGAGCGCGTGATCGTGCGCATCCGCGAGCTGGTCAACGCTTAGCGAATATCCGAAGCAGTCGTTTCATGGTCCGGGTCGAGAGTCGGCTGGCCGTCTGGGCGAACTTCGCCACGACGCCGGACCGGTTCCAACTGATCTGGACCATCCGCCGTGTGCCGACATGACGACGGTGGCCGTGGAAGGACCTTCCGCAGCGCTTGAACGCAACCAGCGTTCCACAGGTGGGGAGCACTTCGGTGGCGTAATCCTCAATGTCGTCCTTCGAGCGGAGCAGGCGCAGGCGGCCACCCTCGTGCTGCCACTCGGGGTTGAAGTACAGCAATGCCGTGACCACCTTGGTCCAATGGTCGAGATGAATATCGCCGTCGCTCAGTTCCGAGCGGTCGCGGATGGTGATTGTCTGGGTGGTTGCGTCCAGCCTGACGCCGAACTTGGCGCCCATGCGATCGGCCAGTTCCTGACTCCGTAATTCGGTCATCAGGTCGCCAAACGTCGGTCCGTACGTGACTTCCTCAGGCCGGTAATTGCCCGCAGTTGGAACCTCCGGGTAGTCGGCGATGATGCGCGCGGAATCCTCCGCCGAAATCGCTTCGGAGGTCATCAGATGGTCGAAGGGGTCATGTATTATGGGCGCTGCGTCCAGTGCGCCGAGGTTCACGAGCGTGGTCACTCGACCCTTCCATGTTGAATCTCAAGCGTAATGTACTCGCGCGGGCGACGGGGTCAAGCCGGAAATACCCGGCTGCAGCCCATCCCACCGGTAGACCGGGGTGTGTATAATTTGCGTTGTCTATCCATCGGGCGCTGCCACCCAAACATGTTCGACGTCATACGTAAGAAGCTGACGCGGGCGATTGTCCTCGCGGCGGTGTTTTTCCTGCCCCCGGAACGCAAACGCATCATCGAGCGCAAACTGCGCGGCAAGGAGGAGAATCGCAAGCTCGGCCTGGCCGACTGGGTACTCGTCTCCTGGGGCAAGAGCGGGCGTACCTGGTTCCGGATGATGATTTCCCGGGTCTATCAGGTGAAATTTGGCCTCAAGGGTCACCAGTTGATTGGCTTCGACAATCTCCACCGCAAGAACCGCAACATCCCCAAGGTGTTTTTCACCCACGGCAACTACCTGGCCGATTACACGGAGCATCGGGACTCGAAAGTGGATTTCTACCGCAAGAAGGTCGTGTTGCTGGTTCGGGACCCGCGTGACATCGCCGTTTCCCAGTTCTTCCAGTGGAAGTTCCGCATGAGGCCGCACAAGAAGATGCTCAATCAGTATCCGGAGCATGGCGCAGACCTTTCGACCTACGACTTCGTGATGAACGAAAATCAGGGCATGCCGCGCATCATCAAGTGGATGAACAGCTGGGGCGCGGACAAGAAGAACGTCGCAGACATCCTGGTGATCCGCTACGAGGACCTGCGCAAGGATCCCAACGCGGTCATGAAGCAGGTCATGGAGTTCACCGACACCTCTGCCACGGACGAACAGATTCAGGACGCCGTCGACTTCGCCGCGTATGCGAACATGAAGAAGATGGAGGAGAAGCGGGTGTTCCGTTTCTCGGGCGGGCGCATGGTTGCAAAAGACCTCAACAATCCGGATTCGTTCAAAACCCGCCGCGCCAAGGTGGGCGGCTACCGCGACTACTTCGACGACGAACAGGTGCGCACTGTCGATGCGATGATCACCGATGAGCTGAACCCGCTGTTTGGTTACAAGGTAGATCCGGAGATCGTCCCCGCCGTCGACGTCGGCGAGGTCCACGACACCGGTGAGTCGGGGGTGGCCGCGGCCAGTTGAGACTCGGCTGACTAGGCCGCGCTAGAAAGTACCTCGAAGGTATCGTGACGCAGGTGATTGGCCTGCATCTCCTCGCGCAGCATCGCTTCGGTGACCACCCCTTCCTCCAGGCATTCCTTCAGGAGTTCGAAGAAGAACCGTTCCTGGGCCGGATCGGGGTGTGCCTTGTAAGACCCCGCCATGCCGTAGTCGCCGAACATTGTACGACGCAGGCGCCGAAACCAGTGCCGGGGCGGGAACAGCTGGAAGGTGTCCGCCATCCGGTAGTCCACCGGCAGGCCGGTTTTCCAGGGCTGAGTCTTGCGCTTGGTGTTGTGCAGCAGACCGGTCTGCGCGTCCAGATGGTCGAAGTCGTTCCATCTCGGCTCCAGCAAACTCACCGTCGCGCGGTCTTCGAGCTTCAGCGAAATCCAGTCCATGTAGTCGCGCTCGAAACCGAACATCTCGTTGAACGCGGCTTCGCAGTTCCAGTGCGCAAGCTGGGCGCAATCGAGCAGCATGACGCTCGTCGCCAGCGCGCCACCACGGCCTTTGCGGCCGGATTTGCTGCGGCACATGATCGCAGCGCCATCCATGTCGCGGTTCAACAGCTCCCAGACGTCCCCCACCGCGAATATGTCGGGATCGATCACCAGCGCGCGGCCTTCGTAGCCCATGAGTTCCGGCGGCATGAAGCGCAACGGCGTGAAGCTCTGCAGATCGTCGTTCAGCCAGGTGCGCTTGTCGCCGTCGCGCAGGAACAGTTGGCCTTCTCGCGCGCGCATGAAGGCCTGGTCCTTGTGCTCGATCAGGCGGACATCAAAGGTATCGGGACTGGCGGAACGTGCCTTCAGCGAGTGCGCGCTCAGCAGCGCGCCCAGGTGCTGTTTGTGGTTGGTGTGGATGAAGACGCAGGGCTTCACGTGGGACTCTCAGGAATCATTTTGCGCGGATTTTACCCGAATCGGGGCGTGGGGGCCGATCGTGGGGCTGAGACGCTTTTTGGTGCAGATATGCGGCTTTGTAAAACTGGTGTTCCGTAAGCAGGAAAAGGGTGATACGGTTCGCGGTTCGGAGGACGGCCGTCGATGTTGTACGCATCGCAAGGATGTAGTGCATGGGCGGCAGTGTGGTGTATTCAAGCGGTTCTGTTTCATCGACCTGGACATCGATGGGGCGATCGATGCGGGGAAGGGAAAGAAATCATGATTACGGAACTATC
>SMWF01000128.1 GCA_004357385.1 Gammaproteobacteria bacterium
CATTGCTCGATGCCGTCGGCGCGGCGCGTCACTATGAAATAGCGCTTGGGCTGGCCGACGATCTGTTGTCGATCAACGCCGATGACGTCTATGCGCTGTCGAGTGCGGGCGCGTTTCATGCAGCGCTCGGTCAGCAGCAGCAGGCGCTGGAGCGCATGACCCGAGCGCTGGAGCATGCGCCGCACGATCCGGAGGTGCGGCGCGTCGCTGCAGTTACGTATTTACGCCTCGGAAGTCCCGACGCGGCGATCGATCAGATAGGCCGCGCCATCGAGCTCGGCTATCCGAGAACGTTGATTGCCCAAGACCCGGTTTTTGAAGAGCTGAGCGAGCGAGACGAGTTCAGCTCGGCTATTTCGTCACCGTGAGGTGACTGATGGAGGATGGGAAAATGACTGTGAAGATCCTTACGCTGGCTCTGGTTGGATGTTTTTTGGCGGCAACGGGATGTGCCGCGCCGGGCAAACCTGGGCCCATAGCCAGCACGGTTGCAGGGGGCGTGGTGGTCGTATTCGGCAATGTGGGAAGCGTTGCGTCGCCAAAATACTGCCCATTAAGTGTGGTGAGGACTGACAATGAATGTGATCTTGAGGACTTTATTGGAAGTGGAAAACCCGCCGACTACGTCTGCCGATATCCGGAAGATAAGCCAGGAAAATCGCCTGATCAGAGGCGTGTCTTCTGGTCCAGCGCCACGGCGACGGGCCCACGCAAACCAACACCAACACTGAAATTCAATATCAAATTCAAAAACGACAAACCCTGTCAGAACAACCTGGGTGCTGGCGAGGCTCCGACCAAACTCTGTAATGCCAAGAAAGCGAAACAGATGACATTTATCGAAGACGAAGCGCGCTTCAAGTACGATGTGACCTCGTCGGACTGTGAGGTGCTGGATCCCTACATCGTGTTTCGCTAACCGCGAAGGCGTAGTGCCCCGGCTGCCAATCGAAGCGGCCATGACAACCGCTTGACGCCGGCGCCGCGAGGCCCGGGCTATTGCGGGACCAACTCGCCGGATCCACCCATCTCGATTGGGAAGTCTCGGTATTTCGGCAGCCCATCGTCGATGGGTAGAACCGTCGCCGAATAGTGGACGTGCACGCTTGGATTGAATGTTAGCGTTGGCAAGGTGGCCGCCATCACATCGAACAGCCCCAGGGTCGGGTGGCTGATCATCACGTGCCCACCGCATTTCGTGCAGTACTGACGATGGCTGATGCTCTCCAGCGTCTTCTGGAACGTGGCAATGTACTCTGCCCCGGCGGTGACCGTGACGGAGTCGGACTTCCACATCGTGGATGCGTGCACCGGACTGCCCGACCAGGATCGGCACGACGCACAGTGGCAATACGCCATGACTTCCGGGTCGCCCGAAACCTCAATTTGCACCGCGCCGCAGAAACAGGTTCCTTTGTGTGATGCCGTCATTGTCGAGGCCCCGGGGAAAAGACCGAAGGTAGCAACATCCTGGGCGATGCACCAACCTTGGCGATCGAGAACCGACGTTGCACACGTTTCGCCAACCGGCGAGCTCAAGACGACCTGAACTCCCGGATTGGTCGCCAGATACGCCAGATCAAGCCGGTGGCGACCACGGATATCGCGCCCCCCAGCAGCATCGTGTTGCCGGCCCCGATGGAACCCGCCCACGCGCCCACCCAGATCGTGCCGACGTTGTTTGCGGTCTGTGCGGCCAGGATCATCAAGGCAAAAGCCCGGCCCCGCATGTGGTCGGGCGTGGTGAGCATGACGGTGGTCTGTCGTACGGCGACCGTCACGGCGTCTGCCGCCCCCAACGCGGCAATCATCAGCATGCCCAGCCAGAGGTTGTTGGCGGTTCCGAAGCCGAACAGGATGAAGCCATAGGCAAACGATGCATACAGCACCAGCATGCCCTTGGCGCGGTAGCCGGCGAGCAGCAGTGCAACGAACGAGCCCACAATGGCGCCCGTGGAGTTCGCCGCGCCCAGCATGCCGGTCGCGCTGGCACCGGCGCCGAACAAACCCAGCGCCAGCACGGGCAGGATTTCCCGATAGAACGAGGCCGTGGTGATGCCTGCGTCGAGCAGAAACAGTCCCGGCAGGATCGGATGCTTGGCGACGTAACGAAATCCGTCGGTGGTCTGTTGCAGGGTCGAGCGCTCAGGACCATCGGCATGTCCATCGGCCACACCCTTGGCCCGGATCAGCAGGGGCAGAACGCTCGACCCCAACGCAATCACACCCCCCAGCAGAAAGGCCGCGCTCAGTCCGGAGCTGACGGCAACGGCCGCAAACAGCAGCGGCCCGACGATCGCCGCCGCGTTCTGCGAGGCCGTGTCCGTGGACGTGGCCAGCAGCAGATAAGGTCTTGGTATGACGATGGGCACCAACGCGGAACGGGCCGGGTTGGCCAGCATCTGCGAGGCCGCGGTGAGCGCGATGCCGAGGTAGATCATGGGCGGCGTGAGCAGCCCCTGCCAGTTCAGGAGCCCGAGTAACAGCAGAGTCGCACCGGTGATGGCGTTGGCCAACGCCATCAGGCGTTTGCGGTCCATCCGGTCGGCCAGCGCGCCGCCCCAGAGCAGGGCGGGAACCTGCACGACCAACTGCACCACGCCGATCAGGCCCACCAGAACCGCCGAACCGGTCTCATCCAGCAGCCATTGCGCAGTGCCCAGTATCCGCAGCCAGGCAACGATGGATCCGGTCACCATCGCGCCCCAGAGCAACCGGTAGTCGCGATAGCTGAAGGCGTGCCACGGACGGGGTTTAGCCCGGAGCGCTGGGTCGTCGGGATTATCGGTGGGTGTCGTCACGATCTCGGCGGGTCGTGGACGTCGTCTAGTTCACGAAGGCGACGATCTCGTCGACCACGAACGGCGCATGCGTGACGGGCAGCATGTGTGAGGCGCCGGGGACCTCCCGGTACACCGCGTTCGGGATTCGTCCGGCCAGGTATCGACCCATCGCCACGGGGGCCAGCCGGTCGTCCTCGGCGTGAATGATCAGTGTCGGTGTGCCGATGCGCGTCGCATCGAAGTCGCCCACCTCGATTTCGGACAGCACTTCACCTTGGTAGGTCTGCACGGTGTCCCAGCGGGTGAACGCGGCGGCGAGGTCTTTCAACCACCAGTTGGGCTGTGCACCGCCGCTGAACGCCACGTCGCTGAGCGCGGCCTGCAAGGCTCGCGACACCGGCGGGACCGCGACGCGCCACCACACCACCGGGGTCGAGTAGAGGATCTTCGCCGACAGCGGTACCGCCGGAGGCATGTCGTCGTCGGAGCTGGGCCCGCCGGATCCGATGAGCACGATGCGTCCGACCCGGGGCGCATGCGCGACGTTCAGGGCCATGGCGCCGCCGTATGACCAGCCGACCAGGGTCACGTCGTTGAGGTCCATCGCCTCGAGCAACGCGAGCAGATCCTCGACGTTGGCGGACAGCGTAAACGGACCGGACGGGCGCGCATCGGAGTGGCCGTAGCCGACCCGATCGTAGGCGATGGTGCGCAGCCCCGCGGCATTCAGAAGCGGGGTCAGTTCGCGCCAGTCGTAGGCAGTGCCGGGGAGGCCGTGCACCAGGACGACGGCCGGACCACTGCCCGCATCGAGTACGTTTACCGCCGTGTCCGGTGCCACGAATACCCGGGCGCCGGGTGCTGGCAGCGTGCGCGCTGGCTCCGGGAACGCCATGAACCAAAGCGGCGGCGCCGCGATCAGCACGAACACCACCAACCCGACTGTCTTGAGGAACCTCACGATACGGTCTCCATCTGGGTGAAGCTGCCGAGACGAACTCAGGGTCGGCTCGGGGCAGGTCGGCGACGCTTCCTCACACACCCATATACTTTTCCCACCAATGGTGGAAATTGCGGATGCGCCGTTCATGGTGGGATATCCACAAACCCTTCATGCCGCGCGAGTGCAGGCCCCTTTGCACGCCCGCCAGGCAGGATGCATCTTGATCCAGCAACAACCCGGATGATTTTTCTCCGTGCCGGTAGAAGACGTGTTCGGGCCGCCCTTCCACGACACCGTCACCCAGTTCCACGAACAGGTCGACCGCACCCGCACGGGCATCCGCCGTGACTTCGCCTTTGGGCACCCGGTTGAAAATCATGCGGTCGAAGAACATTTTGTCCGGATCGGTTGGGTGCGGCCGGTGGCGGAACATCCACATCTGTTCACCGAACAGATTGAACGTGATGTTGGGGAAAATGTTGTAGTGATAATCAGCCGTCAGCTGGTCGTCCGTCAGGTTGGAGAAATCCAACCCGTTCTCGCTGGTCATCGCCCGCTTATGCGCAGCCACCGCGCCACGTAGAGTGGTGACATCGCCGTTGAAGCCCTCAACGGGGAAGCCTTCGGACTTCAGATAGTCAACCAGGGTGTCATTGAGAGCTTTATCGTCGCCAATTTTGCGGGGGCTGGGAATGTACATGGGCGCAATGAAGCGGGTATGGCGACCGTAAATGTCCATTTGCACGTTGACATCATCCGCGATGTCTTCCGATTCTGGATGCACTCCCCGAACATGGTAGGTCTCGGAGAAAATATCGACCGAGGTCTTCCAGTTGCAGTTCCATTCGACCGTCTCGTCGGCCACCAGCACCATGTCTTCAAATTCATAGGGCGCCAGATGCTCGGGTATGACCCCGAGATAGTCGATTAAGGGTTCAATGTCAGGGTCCATGGACACCCAGACGAAACCGCCCCAGGTTTCGCAACGCAGTTTCTGCAGGCCCAGTTCATCGGCGGGCGTCCCCTGGGGGAAGTCGTGCGCTTCGGGGATGTGTTTCAGGGTTCCATCCATGTGGTATTGCCACCCGTGAAACCCACACACCAGGTGATCCGCGTAGCCACAGCCGGCCGGTTTCAACTGGTTCCCGCGATGCTGACACACGTTGTAGAAGGCGCGGATATCGCCATCCGCCGCACGCGTGACCAGGATGGATTCGCGCAGGTTTTCAAACACGAAATAGTCGCCGGGTTTCGCCACGTCACACACCGCACCGGCCAGCAACCACGTCTTTGACCAGATATGTTCATCTTCCAACGTCAAAAACGCAGGGTCCGTATAGCGGTCAACCGGGATACGCTCTGCCCCCAGATCCGGATCGGGCGCCTTGTCCTGCGGCGTAAAGGTAAATTTGGACGACCGGTTCATCGTATCTGCTCCGTCACTGGGACTTGAGGTCATCCCATAACACCTGGCGCACCTGCGTTCTGCTGATAGAGAACAGGGTCACCAGCCCATTCACATCCTCCGCCGATTTCCCCGCCTGTTGCAGCGCGGCCTTGTAGCTCAACGTTTCTGCATCATATTCGGGCGATTCGACCAGCGCCCTGATCGCCAGCAACTCCTGCATCTCCTCACTGGCCAGTTCCCGCTTGAGGGTTTCAAGATCAGCCCACATCTTTGCGCGCTTGGCCGGCGTCGCGGCCACGAAGGCGCGCGACTGGATATCGAACATGCTTCCCTCAATTCGAAGGACCTGTAGCTCGGCCAGGTAACGCTCGGTTTCGGCATCCCGATCGCCCATGACCGTGAACGGGATCAGGGCCAGCAACAAGCTCGCGATCAGGACCCGAGTGGGTCGACGGTTCGAGCGCCCTGGGCGA
>SMWF01000129.1 GCA_004357385.1 Gammaproteobacteria bacterium
AGTTCATCGACATCATCCTGCCAACTCATTCCTGTCCCCGCCCTTATCTGCGCCAGATGGCCAGACCGACCACCCATTCGTCTCAACGACTCCACCAAGCCGCGGACACGCCCCCGGTCCTCGCTCGCATAGCTTACACGCATCAATGAAACGAATAACCAGACGTATTGCATCGCTAATGTTGGCGACGCCATTCGTGCTCGGCGCTGCAGGGGCAAACGCGATACTGATCGATCTTGCGTTCGTGCTGGACGAGTCCGTGAGCATAGGGGACGCCAACTACCAAACGATGAAAACGGGATTGGCGAATGCGCTGAATTCGATCCCGACCACGGGCCCCGACCAGTATCGAATCGCGGTGGTCAGCTTCGCCACGGGCGTACAAACGATTGTGGACCCGACCATCGTCACCGCGGCAAACCTGGCAAGCATTCAGGCTGCAATCAACGCCGATGCGTTCACCGGAGGGTACACCAATACCCCTCTCGCGCTTCAAACCGTGGGTCTGATTTACCAGAACGCCGGGGAGCTCGGAGATCTCAGCTTGATCAACCTGAGTACCGATGGAAATCCCCGCCGATGGCACTGGAACCTTGAAAGCCAAACGCTTGCGGCGCGCGACAGTCTCGTCGCCGCTGGATGGGACGGCTTAAGCGTGGAAGCCATCGGCACAAATCTGAACATTGACTTCTTGCTGTCTCTGGTCGCGCCGCAGCCGGCCACACTCGTCACTGACCCGACCATGCTGCCGAATCCGGCCGTGGCTGGATTCGTGTTAACCGTCGCGGGGTTCGAGGATTACGCAAACCCGGCACCCTCGGCTTACTCGGCGCCGGCTTGTTTGGATTCGGATTCGCAAGACGCAAGACGGCCGCTTAGTCCTCCCAGGAGGTCGAGTTGATTGAGGCGCGACGCTAGTTTTTCTCCACAGTCGCGGGCCGGGCTGATAACCTCCCACGTTACAACCGTACAATCAGGGAGGGTTACACATGCTTCGCCGACTCATCATTGTGTGTCTTGTGGTAGGAAGCGCGGACCTGGCCACCGCAGTGGACCGGGTGGTTACCATCGAGGATTTCGAGGCGGAACGGGTTTATTCGCCGTACGCAGGCCGCGCCTACGCCGACCAGGTGTTCTTCGGCGATACGCATTTCCATACCGAACTGTCCTTCGATGCGGGTCTCATCGGCACGTCTCTGGACGCACATGACGGATTCCGCATCGCGCGCGGCGAGAAAATCGTTTCCAATACGGGTCAGCCGGTGCAGCTGATCCGGCCGCTGGATTTTCTGGTGATTACCGACCACGCCGAGTTGATCGGCCTGGCGTCGGCGATCCGCGAATCGAGCCCGCTGCTGCTCGCCGAACCCTGGGGCAAGTGGATACACGAGCGCTTCAACTCGGGTGCGGAAGGGCGCATGGAAGGCTTCGCGGACATCATCCAAAGAGCCACCGTGCTGGGAGAAAATCCGTTCGAATCCGAAGACCTGACGCGTTCCGTCTGGGAAGACTTTATACGGATAGCCGACCAGTACAACGAGCCCGGACGATTCACTGCCATGGCCGGATTCGAGTGGTCGTCGACACCGAAAGGAGACAACCTGCATCGGGTCGTGGTGTTCCGAGACGGCGCCGACAAGACTGGCCAGACGTTGCCGTACAGCATGTTTGACAGCGATGATCCCGAAGGCCTCTGGGGCTACCTGGCGGCCTACGAGGCCCGTACCGGCGGGCAGGCCCTCGCCATACCTCACAACGGCAACGTCAGCAATGGCCTGATGTTCAGTGACAAGACTTTCTCAGGCAGACGAATGACGCGGGCCTATGCCGAGGCCAGAATCCGCTGGGAACCGATCATCGAGGTGAGCCAGATCAAGGGCGACGGCGAGACGCACCCGCTCCTGTCGACTGAGGACGAATTCGCCGATTACGAGAACTGGGATGTCGGAAATCTCGCCGGTACAGCGGCCAAAGAGGAGTGGATGCTGCAGTACGAGTACGGACGTTCGGCGCTCAAGCTGGGCCTGAAGCTGGGCGAACGACTCGGCGTCAATCCGTACAAGTTCGGCTTGTTGGCGGCGACCGACACGCATACCGCATTGCCCACGACTCGCGAGGAGAACTTTTTCGGCAAGTATCAGCATACCGAGCCGTCCCCGACCCGGCACAACCGGGAGGTCATCCCCGCGGACGATCCGGCCCTGCGCATCATGACCTCGCAGGAGGTTGCCTCGGGTCTGACCGCCGTCTGGGCCCGGGAGAACACGCGTGGTCAGATATTTGATGCGATGATGCGCAAGGAGGTCTATGCGACCACCGGCACGCGAATCACCGTGCGCGTCTTCGGTGGTTGGGATTTTACGGCCGACGAAGTCGTGCGACCGGACTTCATCGACCAGGGCTATCGGCGCGGTGTACCCATGGGCGGGACCCTGATCGAAGCGCCCGAAGGGGCCGCGCCAAATTTCATGATCCGGGCGCTGCGCGATCCGGATGGCGCCAACCTCGACCGCGTCCAGATCATCAAGGGTTGGCTGGACGGGCAAGGAGAGACGCACGAGCGCATCTACGACGTCGCGGTGTCGGATGGCCGCGAAATCGGTAGCGACGGACGCGCCCGAGAGCCGGTCGGAAATACCGTGGACGTCGCGACCGCGACATATTCCAACACCATCGGTGACGCCGTTTTCGCTGCGCACTGGCAGGATCCCGACTTTGATCCCGATGAGTCTGCCTTCTACTACGTGCGTGTGCTGGAGATACCCACGCCCCGCTGGACGACTTATGACGCGGCGTTTTTTGGAATCGACCTTCCGGATAACGTGCCGGCCACCCTCCAGGACCGCGCCTACACGTCGCCCATCTGGTACACCGCCGAAAAATGACAATCAAGGATCGACTTTGACATGCAGCAATCCTGGCAACGTTGCCTGACTACCCTTCTCGCACTGTGCGCCCCGCCGGCGTTTGCCGGTGGTCTCTGGATCAGCGAATTCGGCTCACCCGCGATGGGACGCGCCGGCGCTGGGTCAGCCGCCGGTACCGATGATGCGTCCGCGGCCCTGCACAACCCCGCGAGCATGAGCCGCATCAAGCAGCCTGAATTGATGGTGAGCGGCGGACTCATCTCGAGCACCCTCGAGTTCGATGTCTCCCGGGGATCATTGGTCAACGGTAGCGGCGGGGGCGGCGACGCCGGCGGTACCGTTCCCGGCGGCAGCCTGTTCTATGTCCATCCGTTCAACGAACGCTTGACCTTCGGGGTCTCCATCGCGGGCCTGACCGGCGCGGTAGTCGACTACGACAGCGACTGGGTCGGTCGCTTCCAGGCGACCGACATCGACCTGCTCGGCATCGCCGTGATGCCGGCCGTGAGCTTCCGGGTCAACGAGATGATCTCGCTCGGATTTGCCGTACCCGTGATGTATTCCGATCTCGAAATGAAAATCGCCGTCCCCGACCCGATGAACCCGAGCAGCAACGGTCGCGCCAAGCTCGATGGCGACGATACCCAGGTGGGCTGGAACATCAGCGCCCTGATTGAATTCGACGACGCCACGCGGCTCGGCATCTTCTACCAGTCGAAGTTCGAGTTTGACTATGGCGGCGACGCCCACGTAGACCTTCAACCGGGGTCGCTCTCGGTTCCCATCAATACCAAACTGAACATGGCGCCGATGATCATGATCGGGATTACCCGCGAGTTCGGCGACTCGCTGAAAGCTCATCTGACCTTCGACTGGGAAGAGTGGACCGAGATGGACGACATCATCATCTCGGGTGAAAACACCCTCGTGCTGCCGCGCAACTGGGACAACACCTTCAAATTCGCCGCCGGAATCGAGTATCAGCTGAATCCCGCGTGGACCCTGAACACCGGCGTGTCCTACGACACCGATCCGACGAGTCCGGAAAAGCGCACCGCAGACATGCCCCTGGATGAACAATGGCGCTTTGCGGTAGGCGCAGTACACGAGCGCCCGTCCGGCCTGTCCATCGGGGCGCATCTGGTCTACGCGGATTACGGCAGTGCGGAAATCGATCGAAGCGATCTGCTTCCTCTGAGCGGCTTCACCGGGGATTACAAAGACAACAACATCATCTTTTTCTCCGTCAGCCTGAGCTGGAAATTTGGCGCGCCCCGTCAATAAGCGATCAGGTCCCGAGTATCGGGCCCCCACCCGAGGACGATGACCAGGCTACTCGCACGCGCCACAATTGCCCTGCTGATACTGATTGCGGGCGCCGCAGGATACCTGCTGCTCGCGGATCTCAGCCATCTGAAACGGCCGTTCCTCGCATTGCTCAGCGATCTGATCGACCGCGAACTGATTGTCGACGGGGCTTTCGAGCTCGATCTGGGGCGGCAGCTCCGGATCTCCGCGTTCGGGGTCCGGCTCGCCAACACCGAGTGGTCGGCGCGCGGCGACATGCTCGCGAGTGCTTCGCTGTACCTGGAAATTGAGACCCTGTCGCTGCTCCCCGGGCGGCAATTAATCATCAACCGGTTGGAGGTGCGGCGGGCGTCGCTGAGTCTGGAACGCGACAGCGGCGATCGATCCAACTGGCACTTTGGCTCAGGTAGCAACGCTGACTCGACCGTTCCGATGCTGCGCCACGTGACTGTGAACGACCTGGACGTGCTGCTCGACACACCATCGCGGGACGCGCCGCTGCAAATGCACATCGAGAGCATTGCGCTGGCGGAGTCCGCGACCGGTCTGCTCGAGCTGACTGCCCAGGGCTCGGCTGAAGGTCACGCCTTCACCGTTGCCGGAGAGCTCGGCCCGCTGGCCGCGCTGGTTGCCGGGCGCGACGTTGTCGCACGGTTGAGTGGGTCGATCGGCGAACTGCAATTCGAGGTGCGAGGCGACATCGGCGATGTTGCTTCATTGCGCGGAGTGACGGCCCGCTTGAACGTCGCCGGACCCGACGCGTCGGTGGTCGCTGTGCTCGTCGGCGAACAGGGTGCGCTACACGGGCCGTTCAGCGTCACTGCAACAATCGCCGAGGAGTCACCCGGGATGGCGTTCCGGGTGAACGCGGATTTCACTGATCTCGACTTCGAGGCCGACGGACGGCTGGGCGATGGGCTGAGTCTCGACACGTGGAATGCGAACATTCGTCTCGAGGGCGACCACCTCACTCAACTCGGCCGGATCGTCGGGCGGGACGACTGGCCCGAAGCGACCTATACGCTAACCGCGGCGCTCTCCAGATCCGGCCGTCAACTCGATATCGACAATGCCCGGCTCGAGGTCGGCGACGCGTCACTTCTGCTGGACGCCCACATGCCTGCGTTTCCGAACCCAGCGGGTGCCACCGCCAAGGTCCGGCTTCGCGGCACGAACCTCGCCAGAATCTCGGCTCCGTTTGGCCTGCCGGGAGCCATTACTGCACCATTCTCGCTGACCGCGGAACTCCACTCGGGACCCGAGGGAGTTGACATCGTATCGGCCGACCTGGTTGTGGGAGACCACCAGCTACACGCAGAGGGCAATGTGCAGGGCTATCCCAGCTTCGAGGGAACGCGGCTGAACATCGACCTGTCGGGTACGGAGCTCGCGGAACTCACCCAAAGCTATCGCCTACCCGGCATCACCACTGGCCCTTACACGGTGCGCGGGTCTGTGCAGCGCTTATCGGACGGATTCGAGTTCGATTCGATGACTGTCGATACCACCAAGCTGGGGTTCTCCATGACGGGCCAGGTCATTGCCCGCGCAGATCTCCCGGGAACGCCCTTCGACATACACGCCGATGTTGAGGTCCTTCGGCTCGACGGGACGCATGGTCGTCTGGGGGACCTCGGGATCAC